>NZ_JBDGQZ010000050.1:37208-111586 GCF_042218505.1 Halobellus sp. | reverse complement strand
TTTACGAGAGACTTCGACCGAGGTACTCACCCGAGAGCGAGACGACAGCTCACCCTACGCGGTGACAGCAGTGGCACGACCGACGTCGAAATTTCAATCAACCAGATGGACGACGAATCCGGGCAAGCCATCGACGCGGAGGCTCGCTCCGGCGTCGTCATTACCGGTCCGCCGACGGTGACAGGCGGCAGCGCGCCGACCGACCCCGACGGTGACGGTCACTACGAGGACCTGAACGGCAACGGTCGGCTCGACTACGAAGACATCGAGATCCTGTTCAGCAACTTCGACTCCGACAGCGTGACGTCGAACGCGTCGGCGTACGACTTCAACGAGAACGGCAAGCACGACTACGACGACATCGTGAGCCTCTTTCAGGAGGTCAACTGATCGTGCCGGCTGTAGCTCGGGATCGATCCGGTCGCAGTCGCTCCGTCCGTTCGGGACCGGCGCGAAACCGATCTACAGCCACCGCGACGTGGCGTCGCACCGGTCGAGTCATCGGCCGGTCCCGCTAGACGCCCTCCACCACTTTATTCCCATACAATGATACCAACCGTACCTCCGATTTCGATATCTTCCGGTTCCCGCCGCCGCACCGTCGTGCTCGCAGTTGCGCTGACGGTACTCGCCCTCCTCGGGGTGGTGGCGGCAGCAGGGACGGCCACAGCCCAGAGCGACCAACCCACCGTCGTCGTCACCGATGGGACGACGGCTCCCGACGGCACCACGACCGTCGCGGTCGTCCTCACGGACGCGCCAAACGGTCTCTCGGGCTACTATCTCGAACTGGCTGTCGGGAACGGGGAGGTAGCGCGGATCGAATCTGCGAGTTACCCCGACCGATTCGGCCTGACGACCGGGCCGGAGATCACCGCAGACGGCACGGCCGTCACGCTCGAAGCCGCAGATGTGGACGACGCCGTCGGCCCCAGCAGCACAAATGTGACGCTCGCGACGGTGACGATTGCCGGAGCCGCCTCGGGTGACGTCACGCTCTCCGTTGAGCCCCGTCAGTTCGACGATGACGGCGGCGGTAGCTTCAGCCCCGCGACGCAGTCCGGTACCCTGACCGTGACCGGAAGCGAGGAGGGTGGAACAGTATCCTCCGGCCAGTCCAGCGGCGGGACGAACGGCGACGCCGAAAGCGAATCGGTTATGCCCGAATCCGGAAGCGATGGCGGTGCAGAGTCGACGCCCGTTTCGACACCACTGCCGGCGCTCCTCTCGCTCGTCGCTATCGCCGTCCTCGCCGGCATCCTCCTCTCCCGACGTACCTGACGCGAACGACCAGAATTTCCAGCAGCCACTACGTATCACAATGTCACAATCCACCGACCACCGACGCGACGAATCGACGACCGATGAACCGACAGTCGACGACACGGAAACCATTCACCGCGACTACGTCCTCGACGTGCGTATCGTCGAACGAACGACCGACGACGGCGAGACGGGCTACCGGTTCGAGGCTCCGAATCACGAAGGGAAGGACTTCGCAGACCCGGATGCGGCGGAACTGTACGCCGACGTCTACTTCGATGTCAACGGATTCGACGAGCGGAAGGTCGGCGAACGGGGCGTTCCGCCGGAAGTCGTCCAAGCAGGTCGTGATACGCTCGTCTCGTACTTCCTGACGTGGCCGTCGACCGATATCAACTGGGTCGCCTCGTTCAGCGGACGACAACCGCAGAAGGTCCGGCGGTACGTCAAGCGACTCGAGGGACGGGCGGAGTCGATCCGCGAGGAGATTGTCGAACAGAACGTCGACCGCGAGTAGCCCTACCGCGCTTCGGGTGCAGAAGCATCAGTGGCGGCGTGAGTGAACTCTTGCAGACGCGACGATGGATACGACTGGGTAACGGCTGACAGTCCGCCACGCAACAGCGGGATCCGACAGTATATATTCGATCGGGCGACACGTTTGCGTATGAAGCAGGCAATCGTCGCCCGGACCGATCTGGGGATGGGCCGGGGGAAACTCGCCGCGCAGGTCGCCCACGCGTCGCTGTCGGCATACGAGGACACGGATCGACGGACGAGAACGGAGTGGAAGGGCAGCGGGCAGAAGAAGGTCGTCCTCAAGGCCGACGGCGAAAGTGCCCTGTTCCGCCGTGCCGACGACGCTGAGCGCCTGGGGCTCCCGAACGCGGTCGTCCGCGATGCGGGACACACGCAACTCGATCCGGGGACGGTGACGTGTCTGGCTGTCGGTCCCGGGTCCGACGCGGAGATCGATCGGGTGACTGGCGAACTATCGCTGTACTGAACGAGAGCCTCGGACTGCAGCGACGGGACTGTAGTAGCGTTTGCAACTGATTGCACACCCGATCGCACGCGGTCGTGCGATCGGGTGGGCGAAGACTTGCAAACGCTACTGTAACGGCCAAACGACTTAGGACCCCTCGCCCCGGAGAACAGACAGATGAATGAATTCGCGGGGGTTGATCCGGACGACGCGTTCGCCCGGATCGCGGACGACCTCGGCGACGCGGTGCTCGTACACGACGCAGCGAGCGGCGAGCTCGTCACCGTTGCAGGCGGGATCGAGGCGCTATTCGGCTACGACCGCGAGTCGTTCAAGGACCTCGATCCGGGTGCGTACGTCGTCGATACGGACGCAGAATCAGAGATCCGGTCCGAAGCGGTAGCGGCAGCAGAGCGCGGCGGAAGCGGGACGTATCGCTGGCGAGCGCGCCGCGCCGATGGGACGACGTTTCGGGCGGAGTCGACTGTCTCGACGACGACGCTCGACGGACGAGACTGTCACGTGAGCGTGGTCAGAGGCGTGACAAAGCGGAGCGAGCGTGAACTCGAGCGGTTCGCGGAGACATTGACACACGACCTCCGGAACCCCCTGAACGCGGCCCAGGCGCAAGTCACCATCCTGCGTGAGGAGGTGGAGGGCGGCGATGAGTTCCTCGACCGCCTGGATCGCGTCCACGGTCGGATGGCCGACATCGTCGACGACGTCCGCGCGCTGGTGAGCGACGGACACCGCATCGACGACGGCGAGCGAGTCAACCTCACGGAGGTCGTCACCGAGGCGTGGGATGCGGTCTGTGAGTACCGAGAGGAGGGCGTCGACGGGCCGTGCGAGGCGTCCAGTGAGGGCGGTTCGACCTGCGTCATCGAGGGCGACCTGGGAACGGTCGTCGCGGACGAGCGGCGGGTTGGCCGCCTCTTCGAGAACCTCTTCGAGAACGCGCTCCGGCACACCGACGACGCGGTCACCGTGCGAGTCTCGCCGTTGCCCGACGCCAGCGGCGTCGCCGTTGCCGACGACGGTCCGGGAATTCCACCCGCCGAGCGCGAGCGGATCTTCGAGTACGGCTACACCACCGCCGACAGCGGGACCGGATTCGGGCTGAATATCGTCGTCTCCGCAGCGGCCGCCCACGGATGGGACGTCACGGTCCGCAAGTCCGCCGAAGGCGGCGCCCGGTTCGAGATCACTGGAATGGACGGCGGGCCCGGTAGTTCCGAGTAGCCGCGACTGGCGAGAACCGGAGCGGTCTTACTGCTCGAGCGGAGTTCGAAAAATCGAATGCGCGAGTCCCACCCGCTGGAACGCCGCGTCGGGATCGAGTACTACTGCAGCAACGCCGACGGGACCGGCGGGCGACTGCGTGAGCGTCCCGAGGACTTTCGGGTCCGCGAGATCGACGCAGTCGAGCCCGAACCGCTCGATTCGGACCCGGGCGACTTTCCGCACCTTCTCGTCCGGGTGACGCTCCGCGAGTGGGACACCAACGACTTCGTCAACCGACTGTCGAACGCGCTGGGAATCAGTCGTGAGCGGATCTCTTGGGCAGGCACGAAAGACAAGTACGCCGTCACGACGCAACTGTTCACACTTGCAGACGTCGACGCCGAGCGGCTCCCGGAGATTGCGGGAGCTGACGTCGACGCGCTCGGGCGGGTGGGCCGAGGGCTGTATTTCGGCGATCTGGCGGGCAACGACTTCGATATCCGCGTCCGCGACGCCGACACCGACCCGGTACAGCCGATCACCGAGGAGTTGCACGGAGTGCTCTCCACGGATGAGGCCGCCGGGGGCCCAATCGAAGTTGCCGTCCCGAACTACTTCGGTCACCAGCGGTTTGGCAGTCGCCGGCCCGTCACCCACGAGGTCGGCCTGGCGGTCGCCCGCGGGGCGTGGCGCGAGGCGGTGCTGACCTACGTCGGCAACCCGTGCGAAGCGGAGCCAGACGCGACGCAAGACGCCCGCGAGTTCGTCGACGAACAGGCCGCGACGGCCGACCCGGACTGGGCGGCCGCACTCGAACGAATGCCCGGCACGCTCCGCTTCGAGCGGTCGATGCTGCACCGTCTGCACGAGAACGGAAGCGAGGGCCCGGCCGACTGGCGGCACGCGCTGGAAGCGGTGCCCTCGAACCTCCAGCGGTTGTTCGTCAACGCGGCGCAGTCGTACGCGTTCAACCGCATCGTCAGCGAGCGGCTAGACCGCGGACTCCCGTTGACGCACCCCGTCGAAGGCGACGTGGTGTGCTTCGCTGATGGCGACGCTCCGGCGGGGCTCTCCAGTCCGGACACCGATCGCACGAACGTCGCTACCGACGGCCGCGTCGACGTGATGCGTCGCCACTGCGAGCGGGCGCGCGCTTTCGTGACCGCACCGCTCGTCGGTACCGAAACCGATCTCGCGACGGGCGAGCCCGGCGATATCGAGCGCAAGGTCCTCTCCGATCTCGATCTCGCGCCAGAGAATTTCGACCGGCCGGGCGAGTTCCACTCGACGGGGACGCGCCGGGCAGTCCTGCTCCGAACGACCGTCGAGACCGACGTCGAACTCGACGCCTACGAACTTTCGTTTTCGCTGCCGTCAGGGTCCTACGCGACGGTCCTCTTCAGAGAGTACCTGAAGACGAGCCCCCGAGACCTCTGAGCGCGGGCCGTCGGAATCGACGACGTCGAGGGGTCCGGAACTGACACACTCGAGGAACTCGGAGTGAGTAGAGCCGGTATCACCTAGGTCGGTGCAGCCGGCGCTCCCAAGATCTAGCAAAGTCCGGGGTCGTCGCGCCCACCGATAGCCGTGCTTTTATTTTTCCGTCATCTCCACCCGGTATGGACTGCCGGCGGTGCGGCACGCCGCTCGAACGCCCGGGCGATTACTGCCTGGTCTGTAACACGCCCAACTGCGATGCCGTCGTCGTCGTCTTCGAGCGCGACCGCGCGGAGTTGACGATGCTCGACGGGAAGGAGATCGTCGGCCGGACGGCGCTGACGACGATGCCGGAAGACGATCCCGAGGCGGAGGTGGTCGAACTCCGGAACTTTGCGGGCCGCGTCGCCGACGACATCCGCCGGAAGCGGCCCGAGACGGTCTTCGCGTCCGGCGATCGTGACGTCTTGCGCGAGGCGCGAGCGCAACTGCATCACGAGTTTTATCGGATCGCGGCCGACGACCCCGTCGAGCGCGTCCTCGAACGCCGCGGCGAGCGCTCGCTGGAGATCGTCGAAACGGCGCCGAAGGAGAAACTCGGCGGTTCGCACTCGACGCTCATCGGCGGGCGCAAAGGCCGACGGGCGATCGGCGTCGTGGCCAACCACCCGCACGTGAAGAAGATCGTCCCCGGGCCGATCGACGCCGGCGGGATGGGATCCAGAACTGGTCTTCGCGCAAAGGTGACCCGCGCCGACGACAACGGCAACGTCCGGTTGCTGTTGCGCGACGGATCGAGCGTCCAGGAGAACCGAATCGTCACGACCGCGATGGATCGCGAGACCGGAGAGTTCGTGCGCGGCGACCTCAACGAGGCACTCGTCGAAGCGGAGTTGCAGGAGACGTGAGCAGCGGCGTCACGGTCGGTTGCCGGTCGGCGAGGTTGCGTTTTTACTCCAGATCACCCGAGCGGATAGCCTGCTCGGCCGCGTCAAGCGCGCGCTCGGCATCGAACGACTGAACGATCGACGCCAGTTCCTCTGACGCGGCAGACTCCAGTTTCCGCGCGTGGTCGGTGACGGTTGGAACCGCCCGGAGAATGTTGTCGACGATCGGTACGTCGGCGATTGTGGCCGATCGCGAGAGCGGATTCAGATCTATCACGACCTCGCCCTTGCCCATCGCCGAGAGCGCCTCCGCGCGGTCGCCGTCTTCGAGGGGCACGAGGACGATGTCCGCCGAGCCGATACCGCGGGCGTCGACTTTCGAGCGCTCGTGTTCGAGCCCAGGGATCCGCGCGTCGGCAGTCAGTCCCTTGATGCGGACACCCGTTTCGTCTGCGCCGTGTTCGCGGAGGTGCCCGGCGATCGCACGCATCCGCTCGTGGGTTCGATTGAACAGGTTCACTTCGACGTCCGCGTCCACGGCCGCCGCGAGATCGATCATCTCGCCCGGGACGAGTGCGGCCACGTTGCCGTTGATCGAGAGGACCGGACGCTCGGCGAGACGCAGGAGAGCGGCGGCAGCGCGGGCCGCCTCGTCGGCGGACGGGATCGTCTCCTCGCCGAGAAGATAATCGAACGCCTCACCGCGACCCTCCGCGATCAGGCCCTGTCGGCTGGTGATCCCCTTGTCGACCCCCTCCTCAATCCGGTGTCGCGTGAGCAGCGACTGGTACCGCGGGTGGTTCTCCGGCACGTCGATCTCGCTCATACGACACGGATCGGGCGGCCGAGACAAAAGCGGGGCGATTCCGAGGTGCTCGGTCGAGAGCGCTTCGATCGCTCACTCCGTCGGGTGAAGCGTCGCCCCCGCCGCGTGGACCGAGCAGACCGTCGGGTCGTAGCCGGCCGCAGAGAGGTCGTTTCCGAACGCGAAGACGGTGTCACCGAGCATCGCCATCGCTGCGTCGCCCCCGGCCTCCCGGACTTCGGTGATGGCGTCGCCGACGCGGTCGGTGAGGAGGTCGGCCTCGCGGGCGAACCGCCGCGAAAGGGCGAGGAACCGCGACGGCGTCGGCTCCGCCCGGAGGGCTGAGAGGGCCCGCTCACCGGCAGCGGTCAGCGCGCGTGTGTCGCCCGAGAGAACCGTCTCCGTCGAGACCGAGCCGAACGTGACGTACTCGACGCGGGGGCTGGCGGGGACCCCGTCGAGACGGCCGTGGGCCGGGCCGCCGGGGTCAAGACGAATCGGAAGGCCGCCGCGGGCTTGCGCCACGACGTCGCCGAGTCCCGTCCCCGCTTCGACCTCCGCGCGGTGCGCGATCCCGACAAGTTCGTTCTCGGTTCGCTGCGTGTCGTAGACCGCGTTGACCGCATAGGCCGTCGCGAGCGCGGACGCTCCAGAGACGCCGAAGCCGGCCCCGAGCGGGAGCGGCGTCTCCGCGTTCACCACGGCGTCTTCCGCACTGAGGGCCCCGAGCACGGTGTCGACGGCTTCGAGATCGACCGGAACGCCGTTGAGTCTGACCGACCGGTCGCGCCCGCGGCGGACGCGGACGTCGACGCCGTGCGACAGCGTGATCCCGGCACCGCGAGAGCCCGCCGCCGACGGGTCGTCGTCGGGGTGGGCGCTGAAGAAGCCCGTGACGTGGCCGGGGACGAACGCCGTCGACTCCTCTGTCATCGCGTGTCGATTGTGGGGGCCGCGTTAAATTGAACGCGGTTTGGTGGGGCGCTGCGCTCGGTCCGGCGGGCTCAGGTGCTCGCAGTCGCGTCGTCGCCTACGGCGACAGACGCTGCCGGTCACGCGGGAACAACACGGCCTCCCGGATGTTCTCCAATCCGAGCATCGTCATCACGAGGCGCTCGCCGCCGAGTCCCCAGCCGGCGTGCGGCGGCATCCCGTATTTGAACATCTTCGTGTAGTACTCGAACTGATCGGGGTCGAGACCCTGCTGTTCGAAGCCCTCGACCAGATGGTCGTAGCGGTGTTCACGCTGCCCGCCGGAGACGAGTTCCATCCGCGGGTGCATCATATCGAAGCCCGTCGAGAGTTGCTCGTCGTCGTCGTGGTCTTTGATGTAGAACGGCTTGATCTCAGAGGGCCAGTCGGTGATGAAATAGTGGGAACCGACGTCGTCGCCGAGCGCACGCTCGCCCTCCGTGGGGAGGTCGTCGCCCCAGGCGAGTTGCGCGTCGAGTTCGCCCGTCGCGTTGATCCGTTCGATGGCCCTCTCGTAGGTGAGTCGTGGGAACTCGCCGTCGGGGACCTCGAACTCCTCGGTGAGGCCGAGCGTCTCCAGTGCGGACTCGCAGTTCTCGGCGACGCCCTCGTAGGCGCTCTTGACGACGTGCTCGCAGGCGTCCATCGCCTCGGTGTGATCGGCGAAGGCCGACTCGAAGTCGATTGACGTCGCTTCGTTGAGGTGCCGCGGGGTGTTGTGCTCCTCAGCGCGGAAGATCGGGCCGATCTCGAAGACGCGCTCGAGGCCGGAGCCGACCATCAGTTGCTTGAACAACTGCGGCGACTGATTCATAAACGCCTCCTCGCCGAAGTACGTGATCGGGAACAGTTCGGTACCGCCCTCGGTCCCGGTAGCGACGATCTTCGGCGTGTTGATCTCCGTGCAGCCGAGATCGCGGAAGGCCGCGCGGACGGAGCGGAGGATCTCCGAGCGGATCTCGAAGACCGCCTTCACCTCCTCTTTTCGGAGGTCGAGCGTCCGGTTGTCGAGCCGCGTCGACAGTTCGGCATCGACCTTTCCGGAGGGATCGAGCGGGAGTTCGGTGTCGGACTCGGCCAGCACGTCGATCGATTCGGGGAGGATCTCGACGTCGGTGGGCGCACGCGGTTCCTCTTTCACCGAGCCGCTGACGCTGATGACGCTCTCGCGGGCCACGTCGAGACCGGTCTCGACAAGTTCGTCGTCCATCGAATCCGCTTCGAGTTTGATCTGAATCTTCCCCGATTTGTCCCGGAGAATGAGGAAAGCAATCCCGCCGAGGTCACGGACCTCGTGGACCCAGCCGGCGACGGTAACCTCGTCGCCGGGCTCGGCGTCAGCCGTGAAAGTTCTGTCCTGCATATCCGGATGTATCGGCCGGTCGGTCTTAAAAACGGGCGGTTCACATCCACCTTTTTTCACGGAGGGGTCCTGCGGACCCCTCCGCGCAAAAACCTGGAGGGAACAATGCCGCCGGACTCGCGGCCTTCGGCCGCTCGTCGGCGGTGAACCGCTCGCTTCGCTCGCGGATGGTCGGTATCGGAGAGCGACCTGTCACCTCACATTGGAACATATATCATTTGTTAAACTCCGTCCACTGAGTACAGAGAATCTATCGGACAGACGGACGTCTTGAGCCATACTCGAGACTGAGTATAGCTAGCAATCAGGAGGCTCTCACCCGTGGACCAATTTCCCACCAGGGCTTCGGAGGTGTGGACACTCCCCCGCATTGATAATGACTAGTCTCGTCTCCTATCGGTGATCGCCGTGAACGTGAGTGGCGATCACCGGCAAACAGTGAGACTGTAGTAGCGTTTGCAAGTCTTCGCTCACTCGATTGCACGACTGCGTGTAATCAGATGTGCAATCAGTGCAAACGCTACTATACTCATTGTGAGTCTTCGTAGCGTCAGTACGTGATTATAGTCAGCGACGAGCGCCCGAAGTGTATGTTTCTCCAGTCTAACAGATCCGGTACGACGGTAATTTATAGACGGAATTATATTACCTTCCCTAATATATAAAGAGATGCGACTGATTTTAATATTTGCTTGAACCGCTTTCAGGGGAAGTCTGAACATATTCTGTGACACCCTGAGAAGACTCACGCAACTCAATACAATATGGGTATCTGCCTATGCTACTGGTGCGTGCGCCGCAGGAAGGCGTACGGTGATCAACTATGCAACGACGCAAGTTCCTGATCGGAATGGGATCACTCGCTGCCAGTGGGGCAGCCGCAATCGGTACCGGTGCGTTCTCTACTGTCCAAGCGAGCCGAAATGTGAGCGCGAACGTGGCCGCCGATGACCAGGCACTTCTCGCGCTACGCGACAAGACTAACGGTGAAATCGTTCGTCAGAATAGCTCTGACCAGTTGGTTATCGACTTTACTGCCAACGGGCGGGCAAGTGGGATCAATCCTGACGCTGTCCACCAGATAGGCACGTTCGGAAGTTTCAGCGGAAAAGGAGAGATTAAGTCCGAACCCAATGGTGCATACACCGATCCCGCATTCAATATCGTCAACCAGACCTCACAAGCGCAAGAGGTCGAGATGAGTTTTGATGGGAAAGCAAACAACTGTCTGCTAGCAATGCAGATCGACCGAGGTGCGCCCGATGATACTGGTCGTGACACGCTAGTTGCTGCAGATGACGATACGTCGGTTAGTGCTGATAACAGAAATGATACTGATGCAGATGGTGTTACTGAGGCTTACAGAGAACAAGCCAGTGTCTCGTTACCCTCTGGAGACCGTGCCGGTGTTGCCATCCTCGTGAACACTAAGCGGTACCGCCTCCCGGGGAATGTCGACGCGGACGCACCGGCAGATGCAAGCGCTGACCTGTCTGGAACGCTTACCATCAGCGCCACCGATCCCGATAACTGACTACTCACACAGTTCTCCACTTCGGCGGGATAACCATCCGTCTACATTAGCCGAGTTATAGTAGTGCTACCCGGCAGCTACCAGATAGCTCACATATGCCCTGTATCAGGCGACCTACTATCCCAGTGGTTGAAATGTGTACTTGACTAACATCCAGTCCGTGTCCGACACAATGGGTAGAGCACCTCTTAGTGCTGGCAGAGGGGGAGGTGAAAGGTCCGCAGTCAGGATCCAACTGGGGACTCAGCTGACTTAGTCTGAGATCAGCACCCAACCAACTGTCCGACTGCAACCGGAGAGAGAACCGGACCGGACGCGACCGGGCGAGTCACGCGAAGGCTATTCGACGACCGCCTCGGCGTGGGCGTCGGCCACGCCCTCGACGGTCTCGCGGACGGCGTCGACGCCTTCGTCGTGAAGAAGGTCGCCGACGACGATCGTGTCGGCGTGCTGTCCCATCTCGTAGGCGCTGTCGTAGTCGCCGATGCCGCCGCCGTAGAACAGCGTCGACTCCTCGAGCGCCTCGCGAGCGGCGGCGACTTTCTCTGAGTCGCCGAACGTGCCCGAGTACTCGATGTAGACGATCTCCTGTCCGAACAGCTTCTCCGCGACGGCCGCGAAGGACGCGACGTCGTCGGCGGTCTGTTCGGTGTTGGCGTCCGTGAGTTCGGCGACCGAGGCGTCGGGGTTGAGGACGATGTACGCCTCTGTCGTCGTGCGCTCCCAGTCGAGGGGGCCGTCGATACGGACCCACTCCTTGTGTGCGCCGGTCACCCAGAACGAAGAGTCAGCGTTGAATACGGTCGGGACGAGATACCCGTCGAGCGCGTCGGATTTTATGACGACGCCGGGATTCGAGGGCTCCTGATAGAGCGGCACGTCGTATCGCGCGCAGGCGTCGACGACGTTCTGCATCTTCTCGGTCGTGATGTCGAGTGTCCCCCCGATTTCGATGGCGTCGGTACCGGTCCGACAGACGTCCTCGAACGTCTCTCCGTCCACGAGGTCTTTATCGGGGTCCACTTTCAAAACGTGGTCCCAGTTGGTCCAAGGCCCGGTCATTGGCGGTACGTCGCCGTGAGGCGTTAAAAATGACGCGAAAACACCGTTCGTGCGGAACGTTTCGAGCGCGCGGCGGTCTCAGGCGGACTCGTCGTCGGGGTCCGTCGGGTCGCCACTCGCGGACGCGTGGTCCTCACGCCCGTCGCTCGCGTCCTCGTCGACGGTGATGTTGACGGGGCCGCCGTCGTTCTCCTCAGTTGCGCCCCCGAGTTGATTGTCGAGGGTGAAGACGGTGTTCAGTTCGGACTGGACCTGCTCGGCGACGCTGCGTACCAGATCGCTCGGCGCGATTGCAGTGTACTCGTAGGGGTTGTTGCCCGCGCCGGCGTTCTCGCGCTTGCGACGCGAGACGGTCTCTTCCTCGTGGAGTTCCGCGAGCGCCTCGCGGACAGTGCTGGGGTAGAGACCGGTTCCGTCGGCGACTTCCTCGCTGGTGGAGTGGGGGTTCTTCCGGAGGAAGACGTAGATACGGGCGCGCGTCTCCGTGTCGAGAAGCCACGCGAGCAGGTCGACGATTCCCTCGTCGAACTCCGAGACCGCTCTGTCGGCCTCGGCTTCGAGGCGGGCGCGGGCGCTGGCGTCCTCCCCGTGGGCGTCTTCTTCGTGAGTCTCTCCCTCGTGCGTGTCGTCTGCGTCGGCGACGCCGATGTCCAGTCCTCCCTGATCGTGGGCACCGTCTCCGCCCGCTGTTGTGTCGTGATTTCCCTCGTCGTGCTCGTCGTGTGGATCCTCGGAGGACATCGTGTTCTATCACAAAGGTCAAATCTCGGCGGCTAAAAACTTTTCTCGCTGTGGGGTGCCCTCAATCGAGACAGATCGCCTCGCACAGGGCGTCCATTCCCTGCTCTTCGAGGAGGCGACGCTGCCACACCGCGCCACTCTCGGTGTCGAAGCGCCGACGGAGCGCGTCCGTCGGCAGTCGGTCGGATTCGGCGGCGACGAACTCCGCGAGCGTCACCGTGTCTTCGGCGTCACGGGTGATGAACTCGGCGTCGTAGCCGTACCGCATCGCGTGCCACTTGTTCGCATCGAGGGTCTCCCGGCGGATCTCTGATCCCGACTCGCCGGCCTCGTAGCGATCGGCGAGGTCGCTGACGAGCGCGTAGACGTACTCCACGAAGTCGACCGTCGCGGCCGGGTTGCTCTGGGCGTCCGGCGTACGGACTTCGACGGTCCCGTGGCCGGTGTGGGGGCGGACGTCGTACCAGAGTTCGCCACGGTCCTCGATCGAACCGAGTTCGACCATCTGCCGTTCGAACTCCAGATACGACTCGAAGTCCGCGAATCGGGTCGGCATCCCCGTGTTCGGCAGTGCCTCAAATATCTTCGCGCGGGCCGACGAGAGTCCCGTGTCCAGACCGCACCAGAATGGGGAGTTGACCGACAGCGCGAGGAGCGGGGGCAGGTACCACCGGAGTTCGTTCGCGATCCAGGTGGCCTTCTCGGCGTCGTCGACGCCCACGTGGACGTGGAGGCCAGCGGTGGTGTTGCGATGCTGTGGATACTGGATGCGGTCGAGTTGCGACTTGTATCGCGGCTTCGTCGCGTGATCGAGTTCACGCCAGTCGGCCGCCGGGTGGAGCCCCGCGGCCGCAATGCGGTAGCCGTGATCGGCCGCGTGCTCGACGAGCGCCTCTCGGACCTCGCGGACGACCGAATCGACCGAATCGATGTCCTCGATCAGCGGGGTCTGCGTTTCGATCGTGAACTGAAACAGTTCGTGATCGAGGCGGTCTTCGAGAATCCCCGTCGGGGGGTGGTCGTAGACGAGATCAGCGATACCCGACTTCGGACGGCCGCGCTCGTCGACGATGTAGAACTCCTCTTCGACGCCGAGCGTACCCATCCGGTCGAACGCGTCAGCCGACCCTAGGTCCATCAGCACGTGGTTTGCAGGGCCCGATTAAATATGTCGCGGGCCGCGGCGAAGCCTTCGCTAAACCGCACCCCGCGCAGCGGTCATCGCTCGGTTCGCCCGCCACCCGGGTCGGTGGAGAATTCACTCACTTCGGCGTGGCGATCACCGCGAGGTGATCGTCGTGATACCGATCAAGCCGCTGGGTGTCGATAATCTCGTACTCGGCACGGAGATCCGCGAGGACGTCCGAAAAGACCTCCGCTGGATCCGAGAGGACGTCTTCGCTCCGCGCCTTGATCGCCGCCAGCAGTCGGCCGTCGGGGGCGAGGAACCGCTTGTTCCGCAGCGCGACGGTCCCCTGCCCGCGCGTCGCGACGTCCTGAATGATGCAGTCGAGGCCGGATTCGACGACGTGCGCGTACGTCTCTGGCTCGCGGGCGTCCTTCAGGAGCGGAAAGAGGGTCTCCCGGGACTCGGCGACGTCGAGGAGGTCCCGCGCGGGGCGCGGGGCGAACTCGACGGCGTAGGTCGGCCCAGCGAAGTCGGCGACGTGGGAGACGGTCGTCCCCGCGGCCGCACCGAGATAGAGGACGCGCTCGCCGCCGTCGAGACCGACGTCTGCTCCGAGTTCGAGCATCGCGCCGAGTTTCGACCGGCCGGCATCCCACGCTCGCCACCCGTCGTCATCCTGCGGTTCGCCGTACACCGGCTCACCTCGCGTCGCGAGTCGCTCGCGGCCGTCGAACGATCGCCGCTCGACGCCCGCCGGCAACGAGGGGCTCACTTGCCCACCTCCCGCGACCGGATGGCCGCCATCCGCTCGTCGAGGTCGTCGTGGACCGATTCCTTGTACTCGCCCGAGTAGTGGTCAATCCGGGCCGCAATCGCGAGTTTGGCTGCGAATGCCCGCGCGGCCGACCCGCGGTTCTCGGGATGCGTCCCGCGGACGTACTCGTGCGTGAAGATGACGCCGTGTTTCGGCGACGGCCCGTGGCCTCGGAGATGTGCGAAGAGCGCGTCTTCCGCACCGAGGACCTGGACGGTCCCCGCGGGCTTCTTCGCCAGCGGTTCCAGTCCACCTGCGAGTGCGATCAGTCGCGCTGCGAGCACGGGGCCCGCCATCGCGGCCAGGTTCGGGGCCACCTCGGGTGCGTGCGACTCCACGAACGAGCGGAGGTCGGCCCGCTCGGCGTCGAGACCGACGACGCGTTCCGCCAGCGAGACAACACGCTCTTGCGCGGGCGTCTCCGCCGACCACGCGGTCACCGCGCGGGCCCCCTCGATTCCCGTCGGGGTGTCGCGTTCGAGCGACCCTGCCCACTCCGCGAGGCGTTCCGCGAGTTCGTTTGCCGTTCGTTCGGCGTCGTCCATCGCTCTAATCGCGTGTGTCAACTGCTGGTCGTCGGCGCGCTCGCGTTCGGTGACGGCCTCGCGGGTCGCACGGCGCGTTGCCTCGCGAAGCACTCTGTAGTACTCGTCCTCGTCGTCGACGAGACCCGACTGGACGGCGCGTTCCGGCCAGTTTTGCGGTTCACCGGCTTCCCCTTCGGAAATTGCAGTCGCTGCTGCTTCGACATTCTCTGGGTCGAAATCCGTGAACCATCCCGCGTGTTCGGGATTTGAACCGCTCATAGGTACAAATGAACACGGCCCGGTATATGTATTCTCGAACGGCCCCGAGCCCGAGATTCTGGACTGGGACCTATGAGCGGGAGTACGCGAGCATCGAGTATGACCGAATGCGTCCGGGCGGTACAGAACGATAATTCACCGCGCTCCCAACACGGGAGACCGGCAATCAGAGGCGTTTTGGTACTCCGAGCAGTACGAATTGGCGTGTCAGACGCCAACGTTCTACTTGTGGTGTTGGATTGTGTTCGGGCCCGCAACACCTCACTTCACGGGTATCGGCGCAAAACGACGCCGGTGCTCGAGGAGTTTGCCGAGGGCGCGACGACGTACACCCAGGCCCGGTCGCCGGCCGGTTGGTCGCTGCCGTCTCACGCGAGTATCTTGACGGGCGTCTCGCCGGCGGAGCACCAGATGCAGATCACCGACCGACTGGAAGCCGGCCACACCGTCTTCGAGGACCTCTCCGAACAGGGCTACGATACGGCAGTCTTCTCGGAGAATCCGTACCTCACGGTCCACGAGAGCAATCTCAGGGCAGCGTTCGACGAAGTCGTGACCGAAACCGACGACGAGACGCGGGGTGCAGATGCGGACGACGACACCGTCACCGTGGACGGATTCTGGTACGTCGACCGGTTCGAGGAGTGGCTCGGCGACCGCGATGACCCGTGGGCGGCCTGTATCAACCTGATGGACGCCCACACCCCCTACGAGACGCGCGCCAACTACGACGACTGGCGCGACGAGTTCGCGGCGGCGATCCACGAACAGCTCCCGTTCAAGTGGCGCTGGGGGGTGTACGGTGGATCCGTCCCCCAGACAGTGGTGTACCCGTTGCGTCGACTCTACGACGGCGCCGTCAAGCAAGCGGACGCAGCGTTCGGCCGCGTTCTGGAGGCACTGGAGACGGACGGCTCGATAGACGATACGCTCGTCGTGGTCACGGCGGACCACGGGGACGGATTTGCCGAGCCAACGGCAGTCGGGGGCGATCCGCTGCCGCTTATGCACGGGATGGGGACGCACGAGGTGGTGTACCACGTACCCCTCCTCGTCAAGGCACCGGGGCAAAGGGCTGCGAGCAGGATTACGTCGCTCGCTGATCCGTCGAAGTTCCCGACCGTCGTGGAGGCGGCTCGATCGGCAGACGCGTCGGCAGATCCGGGCTGGTTCACCGCCGAGGACGGCCGCGTCGTCGCGTACCAGGCCCCGCCGAACGCACAGGAGGCCGAGAAGGCACGGCGGTTCACCGACAATCCCGAGCGGTTCCTGCAGGAGATGAGCATCGTCTACACCGACGGGCCCGGCAACAGCGTCTACAAGCACGCGTCGTGGGGTGGCGCGTCGTACGCCGCACAGGTGTCTGGGACTACGGCTGACACGGTCAGTCTCGACGTCGACGGCGTCTGCAGCACGCCGCCGCTCGAAGTAGCGAGGCAGATCGCCGAAGACGGCACGGCGCAGATATCAGCTCCGCTGGAAGAAGGAGAAGACGAGTTGGACAAGTACGACAACGACGACGAACTCGAGGACATCGACGTCACACAGCGGCTCGAAGATCTGGGATATCTGTGACGCACTCGGAGGGGTGCCGAGCGGACCGACCGATCAGTTCGAGTCGGTGGACTCCCAGAAGTCGATTCTGAACCCGTTGTAGGAGTTGTCGATCGATACTTTTTCCCACGCAGTGTCGTCCCACTCCGGGAAGCGCACGATCCGACGACACGATTCGTGGTCGATCAGATAGTCGACGACGCTGATCACCATCCGGTCGTACTCGGGCAGGAAGGCATCGTAGATCTCGCCGCCGCCGAGCACGTACACCGTCTCTGCATCCATCTCCGCAGCCATCGTTAGCGCCTCCGCAGGTGACCTGGCGATGGTTGCAGTCGCCGGCCCAGCCGTTTCGAGCGATCGGCTCAGAACGATGTGCCTGCGACCCGGCGGGTCGGGCAGCATCGATTCGTAGGTTTGCCGTCCGAGAATGACCGGACTCTCAGAGACTCGATCCTTATATTGTTTCACGTCTGCCGGATAGTTCCAGGGGACATCATTTTCGGTCGCGATGACTCGATCCTCTGTCATAGCGACAACCGCTACCAGTTCCATCGAACCACGTTACGTGCCAGAGACGGATAGACTCATCTGTGTGTCACTGCGGCACAAACAGGGTGACGGATCGGCGATGAGCGGATCGTTTCTGCGAGTGATTGAGCCTCGACCGCGGCAGACCTAAATCCGCAGGGACACCGAGTACGGACGAATGAACGAGCCGATCGAACCGCGGCCGTGGGAGCGAACGGTGACTGCGGGCCCTCTCAGCGTCGCGATTGTCGGCGTGGGAGCGTTCGCCAGAGAGTACGTGCTTCCGGGGATCGAGGCGTCGAGGCACTGTGAGACGACGGTACTGGTCTCTCCGGACGTCGAAACGGTCGAGACTGCGAAATCCGTCGAACGGCTCGCTCCCGAGTCGTTCCACGATGGCGCCGCCGCGGAGGCGTACGACGCCGTCTACATCGCCACCCCGAACCACCTCCACAGACGGGTCGTCCAGACCGCGGCGTCGATGGGAAAACCGATTCTCTGTGAGAAGCCGGTCGCACCGACGGCAGACGGGGCGCGAGCGATCCGTGCCCTGATCGACGACGCAGGGGTGCCGTGTCTGATCGGCTACCGAGTGCAGTTCAAACCCGTGATGCGGTCGCTCCGGGACGCGATTCGGGAGGGGCTGATCGGGACGCCCGTGTCCGCACACTCTGACGTGGCATTCCGCGTCGACACTCAGGAGACCGAGGGCTGGCGACTCGATCCCGACAGCGGCGGAGGCGCACTTCGAGACATCGGGATCTACCCGATAAACACGCTGCAGTTCCTGCTCGATCGACCGCTCGAAGCGTCGTGGGGCGACCTCCGTCAGGACCCCGAGCTGGGAGGCGTCGACGCGCACGCCGCGTTCGCACTCGCTGATGGCGATGACTTCCGCGCGCTGTGTTCGGCGAGTTTCGCCGCGGAGCCGACGAGCCATCTGCGGATCAACGGGACCGAGGGACTGGTGGCGATCGAGGAGCCCTATCATCCGTCGGCACAACCGGTGGTGACCATCGTCGAGCACGGAACGCGGCGGACGGTCGGTCCCGACCCGTTCGACGAGTACGCCGCCCAGGTCGATTATTTCGCGCAGTGCATCTTTCGGGACGAGTCGCCGACGCCCGACGCAGGTGAGGGGGTGAGAGATCTCGAGCGCATCGAGGCGATCGAGGAGGCCAGCGCGAAGTCATAACGGGCCGACACGGACAGGAGAGATGGCCGGGTGACACGAGAGAGAGCCCCTCAGAGGACTGGACAGACACCGGTGAGCGACTCAGCGATCGATATCGAACCGGAGGGTCTGTTCGGTGGCGTCGTGTTCCACGGCGGAGTCTGCGAGGTCCGTCCCATCGACGGTGACACGGTCCGGTGGCGAGAGCGCGTTCTCGACCACCACCGTACCGGACGGTAACGCGCCCGACGTCGTGACCGCCACCGCGTCCCACGAGTCGTCGATCGTCACGTCAATCGAACCAGCGTCCGGGGCCTCGGGGTGTCGGACGGTGAACTTGGCGGTCGTCTCCCGCTCTCGGTGGGGATACACTCGGTACCGGAGTCCTGACGGTGGCCTCTCCGAACGGGACGACGACGGACGCTCCGGGACGACGCTCCCTGCCCGGACGAACAGGGGGAGTTCGTCGATGTCGGCAGTGACCGTTCGGCGCTCCGGTCCGGTGCGATACTCGCCGCTCCAGTAGTCGATCCACTCTCCAGGCGGGAGAGTGACGCTCACCGACCCGTCGTCGGACAGAACCGGGGCGATGAGGAACTCCTCGCCCACCATATGCTGCGTCGCAGACGACGACGTCGGGTGATCTTCGAATTCGAGCGCCATCGGACGCATCACTGGAACGCCGGTGGCGGCCGCTTCGCAACCGTAACTGAGGTAGTACGGGAGGAGGCGGTAGCGGAGTCGTGCGAACTCGCCGACGACCTCGGCCGCCCGGTCGCCGACCGCCCACGGTTCACGGGGCGTCTTGCCGTGAAACCGCGGGTGCGACAGCGCGAGCAGTCCCCACTGGGCCCACCGGATGTAGAGCGTCTCCGAGGGAGCGGGCTTGTACCCGCCGATGTCGCAACTCCAGAATTGGAAACCGGAGGCGAGCAGACTCAGGCCGCCGCGGACGCTCGCCCGGAATCCGTCGAAAGTCGACTTCGTGTCGCCGCCCCAGTGAACCGGGTACTGCTGGGCGCTTGCCCACGCGGAGCGCGACCAGAGGACGGCCGGCTTGTCGGTCCCCTCGAACGCGCCTGCGACGGCGCGCTGGTACTCGACCGGATACGCGTTCTTCGCAGCCGTGCCGGTCCGCCGATCGGCCGTCGTGGTCTGCGGGGGAAGGTACTCGCCGAAGTCGGTCTTGAACACGTCGGCACCGACGTCGATCAACTCCCGGTGGATCTCCCGCCACCACTCGACTGCCTCGGGGTTGGAAAAGTCGACGATGCCGGCGCGGGCGGTCGGGTAACTCGGTCGCCTGAAAATGTACGTCCGACCTTCGTGATCGTGGACCAGATACCCGTTCTGTACGGCCGTTCGAAACAGATCTGTCCCCGTTTTGACGTACGGGTACTCCCACAGCGAGAGTTTGAATCCGCCCTCGGCGAGACGCGAAGCCATCCCTTCGGGATCCGGAAACGAGTCGGGGTCGAAAGCCATCTCCGGGGCCTCCATATCCATCCACTGCGGGTCGACGTGGATGACGTCACACGGCATCGAGCGATCCCGTATCTCACCGGCGACGTCGAGCACCTCCTCCTGGGATTCATACGAGTTCCGGGACATCCAGACGCCGTACGTCCACGCGGGGAGTTCGGGCGCTCGACCCGTCAGTCCGGTGTACGAGGAGATGACCTCCTTCAGCGAGTCGCCGGCGAAGACGACGACCGAGAGGACCGGCGCGGCTACGTCGATCGCGGTCACGTCCGGCGTCTCGTGGCCGAAGTCGAACGTGACGTCCGCCGTTGTCTCGACGAGGACGCCGTACCCCCGGTCGGACAGAAAGAACGGAACTGGAGCGTAGGTCTCGTCGGAGTTCGTACCGTGTGCCTGGGCGACCGAGGTTTCCACGCGCTGGCCGCTCTTTTCGAACGCGGTGAACTGCTCACCCAGGCCGAGGAAGGACTCGGCGGGGTCCGACCTGGTCGAGAACCCCGTCCGGGTCACCTCCAGCGGGTAGTTGTCGACGACGGTCTCCTCGTATCCCATCGGAGGGACGCGGAACTCGCCACGGTTGTTCGCGACCTCGATGCCAGTGTCGAGCAGCCGATCGCCGTCGCGAGAGACAGTGAACGCGGCCGTGCCGCGGTCGATCTCGAAGGAGAGGCCGTCGGTCGAAAGTTCGACGGCGTCGTCGCTCGAATCGACGGCGACGGGCGGGTCCCGTGCGTACTCGTCGTACGGAAGATCGAGCGGGGAGCAGTCCGTCGAAGAGGCTTCCGGGTTCGGACGGAAGAGCAGTCTGACCGCGTCTTCCCGGAGGAACTGGACGGAAAGCGGGAATCCGCGGTCGGGAGACGGATGCTCCGCGGAGGGGGCGGAGACGCCACAGTCGAATGTGAACGCCTCGTCGAACTCCGTCGCCAGGACCGCAGAGAGTGCCAGCCACATTACCAGCACACACTCGCATATCGAGTAAATAGGTACTGGTGTCCGCGGGCGCTTTATGTGAGGGGTCACCGGTGGACCTGGCGGGTCAAGACGAATACGAACAACCCGACGATGAACGCCCCGACGAATCCCTCGAACGCGCTCAGCAGCCGGATCATTAGGGCGTCTGTCCCGGACGGCGAGCCGACGACGAAAGCGATGAAACTCTGGAAACTAAACAGGAAGTACGCGAGAATCGAAGGGTTCTCAACGCCCGCTAACGGCTCGCCGCTACCGGCGTAAGCGAGCGTGAAGAGGATCACCATCCCGATGGAGAAGCCGAACACCCGGAGCGGTCGTTCACCGTATCCGGCACTCACCGCGAACAGCCAGTTTCTGACCCACTGGGTTCCCCGATAAAACTTCGCTGTCAGCGACTCGGCCCGGATCATATTGTCCCAGTGGCGTTTTCGGCGAAAGGTCCGCTCTTTCTCGAAGAACCGGCCGGCGGTCACGCTGTCGCCGACGTTCGAAGCCCCGTTCTTTGCTCTGAGATACGTGGTTTCCAGCGCGCCCAGGGTCGTCTCCAGTGCCGTCTCGTCTCCGGTTGCGGAATCGACTTGCGCTTCAGCGCGCTCCAGCGCCCGCTCTCGAGTGTTCCGTTCGATCCCGCGTTCCTCAACAAACGCGAAATCGACGGTGTTGTACTTGCCACTGGAACCGAGCGGGTCGGCGTCGCCGAACGCAGGATGTAGGTCCAGAGCGATCTCGTTCAATCGCGTGGCGAGCTGAATGTCCCGCGTGTATTCGTCCATCACCGTGTGGATGGTGTACTGCAGATCGTCGAAACTGACCTCGGCCAGTTTGCCGAATTTGAACCCGTCGAACTCCGTCCGGTAGAATCTGATGTAGTTGAGGAGGCTCTCCTCGAAGTCGCCGTGCAGGTCGACGTCGCCGACGACAGCGTCGGTGAAGTCGTAGATCACGTCTCCCTCCTGCGGCTGGATATACTCGCCCGACGCGATCGTCGCGTCCCGATGTGACAGGACCCCGACGCCGACGTCGTCGGCGGGTTCGACGACCGCCTCCTCCCGAACGACCGTGTCGGCCAGATCGATGATATAGTGGAAGGAAACGTCGCGCAACACGAACGTGCCGAACTCTGCACCCACGAAGGAGGCGATGCCGAGATCCGACTCCGAGACGTACACCGTGTCAATCTCGGCCTCGTCGAAGACGGTCCAGTCGAACGCCGCGCCCTCGGAATCACGCTTGATCGTGAGTTTGTCGAGCGTCACCCCCTCGAACGTCGCTGCGTCGGCGGAGACACCCGCGAAGTGCGCGACCCGACCGTCGACGCCCCTGAATGCCAGATACGAGAAGGAGGCATCGTTGAAGTAGCCGCCCTCGATATCCGCGTTGATGAACGTGGCGACGTGGAACTCGGAGTTGAAGAATCCGGACTCGCCCAACTGCGCGTACAGGAAATTCGCCCACTTAATATCACATCGATGGTAATTAACGTAGTCGATGTCGGTCCAATAGAAGCGAACGCGTCTGATCTCGGTGTCCTGAAAGTACGCACGCTGAAGATTCGCCTGGTCGAATTCGACCAGGTCCGCGGTGAGTTCTTGAGCGTAGAGTTGGTGCCAGTCCGATTCGGTCGCATTGAGACGGGTGACGTTGCTCCCCCTGATGTCGACGGGGTTCGTGAACTCGACTGATTCGAGGTGCAGCGCCGCCGCATCACAACACCGGAGGTCGAGTATCAGATTGTCCGACGTGCTCAGGTGCTCGAAGTTCAGGTCCATCTCGCCGAACTCCGCGCCGATGAACTGCTTCAGTTTCCGCCGCTGGTCGCGATCAGCCCCGGAGAGGTCCATCGTGACGAGCGAGGCGAAGTGCTCGCCGAGGTCGAGATCCGCGGGCCGGTCGTCGGGATCGGTGTGGAAGACGCAGGTGTCGTGGTCGGCGTACCGGGCGTGTGAGCAGTGCCAGTATCCCTCGTCGTCGAGGACGATCCCGCCAACCTGTTCGGACATCGTCTCTTCACGCGGTCCGGTCGGGATCTCTTCCACGTGCTTGGTGTACGTACACCCGGGTCCTCGTTCGAAGTACGTCGCAACGTCCTCCGGGGGTCGCATACGGAGTATATACGACGAGACCATCATAGTAATTGTCCAACAGTCAGGCTTCGCAGGGTCGACTCCGACGCGTCTGACGGCGGTTTCACCCTCGAGGAACCGCAGCGGTACCCGCGCGATACGGAACAGTCGGGAGGACAGTGACGAAGCGGAGTGTGAGCGGTGCGGCTTTCGCTGTCGCTCTCTCGTTCAAATCTCTCTCGTGACTACTGCACTGAACTCACAGGGGGGTTCGGCGATGAACCGCCTCGCAACGTGAGTTCGTAAACCAGTAGCGGGAGGTAGATTTGAACTACACGAACCGCGCTCCCGCTCGGTTCTCTCGTTCAAATCTACTGTGGCTATGAAACCGAACCCGCGGAGTACTCGGCGATAGAACGCCTCGCAGTGAGGTCGGAAAATCATAGCGGGAGGTAGATTTGAACTACCGATCTCCGGGTTATGAGCCCGGCGGAATCTCCTGGCTATCCCATCCCGCTACTGGAACGAAACCGTGGGCTACGGTTAAGGGTTGTGTTTCACCCGCAGTGTGGCAGTTTCCCTCGAAGTAACACGGCTCTCACGCACTAGTCACACGCCACGTGAGCAGGCTTTCGGCGACGTAGTTCAGGAGTACCGACGCCCCAATCGCGATGGGGATCGGGATCAACTGCCAGAGATCGATACCGAGAAACGGCAGGGTGAGTTCGACCTGTCTGAACGCGCGGACGATCAGAAACTGCACAGCGAGGCCGCCACTTCGGACGACGTTCGATCGGACGAACCGACCGAGCGTCGGAGTCACGCCCGAATCGCCGAGTTCGGAGAAGGTCCAGCGCTCGTTGATCGCGAACATCACGATGATGGCGACCTCCGCGCCGACGAGTTTGGCGTACTCCCCGAGGACTCCGAGACCGACGATGAGCGCGGTCGTCGTGGTCACATCGAAGACCGCACCCACCGCGCCGACGGAGACGAACTTCCCGAAGCGAACGCCCGACAGGAGCGCGTCGGCGGACTCGCGGAGCATTCAGTCGGCCTCGACGGCCTCTGTCTCGCCCGCCGCCAGTCGATCGAGCAGCGACGGTTCGCTTCGGCCAGTCGCGAGTAGTTCGTGCAGTCGGTCCTCACGCAGCAGTCGCGCTCGGTGGCGAGCGGTCACGAGCGCCCGAGCGAAGCGGAGGGTCGTGCCGACCGTCGAGACGGTCGATCCCGGCTGGTCCTCCCAGCGAACGGGGACCTCGACGATCTGATGCTCCAGTGCGTTCGTGATGGCGACGAGTTCGATATCCCAAGCGAATCCCGGTTCGTAGAGGTGCTCGCGGACATCACGCCACGTGTCGGCGGTGAGCGCTTTCGCACCGCACTGGTAGTCGTAGAGGCTCTCGTCGAGCATCCGCCGCGCGAGCCACGCGAATCCGTCACCGAGTCGCCGCCGAGCCAGCGTCTGATGTGTCGCGACGTCGGCGTCCGGGTGTCGTCGAGACCCGACCGCGAGGTCGGCGTCGCCGTCGGTGACGGTGGAGACGATACTTGCGAACGATTCCGACGGAGTGCTGCCGTCGGCGTCAGCGAACGCCAACACGTCGACGTCGGCAACGAGCGCCTCGAAGCCCGCGGTGATCGCCGTGCCCTTTCCACGCCGGCGGTCGGCAGTCGCAACTTCGACGCAGTCGGGGAGGGGACCGAGTTGCTCGTAGATGTCGGACCGCGGGGCGTCGAGTTCGACCCGGACGACCGACAGGTCGAGTCGCGCCGTAAGCGCGTCGAGATAGGCGGTGAGACGCTCGGGATCCGGGCGATATGCGGGGACCACGATCCCGACGGAGCGAGTCATTACCTCCCGGTACCGGCTTTTGCGGTAAAAACCAACCGCTACGCGTCGCGGGAGCGGTGTTCCGCAGAGCGCCATCACAAAGCGTATGTTCCGCCGTCTCGCTCCCTGAGACACGGAGAATGGAGTACGCTCTCGTTGTCCTGTGGGTGGCCCTCTACGCTGCGCTCTTCGCGCTCGGCCTGCCGCTCGCCGCGCGATTACTCCCGGGAGCACGGGGTCGCGGAGCTGGGTTCGCAGTACCGATTGCGCTCGTCGTCCTTAGCGTCCCCGCCTACTGGATCGGCCACCTGTCGTGGGGACCGCTCGCGCTCACTGGCGGCGTCCTCGCGCTCCTCGTCGCAAGCGCGCTCGCAGGCATCAATATCGACGCACTTCGGGACGGGACGCTCAGACTCGGCGTGGATATCGACCGCGACGCCGCGACCGACGCGGCTGTCGTCTTCCTCCTCGGGTTCGCGTTCATCGTCGCGATCCGGGCGCTCGATCCGGCGGTCCATCCCGGCGGAGGCGAGAAGTTCCTCGACTTCGGCCTCCTGAAGACGCTCGCGCGCTCACCGACGCTCCCACCGGAGGACTTCTGGTTCGCAAACGAACCGATAAAGTACTACTACGGTGGCCATCTGACGGCGACGCTGCTGTCGTGGCTCACGGGCGCGCCGCCGCGGTTCGCGTACAACCTCGCGCTCGCGGGGTTCTACGCCGCGCTCGTGAGCGCCGCCTTCGAACTGGCAGGAGCGATCGGGGCCGACCGACTGCCCGGCGTCCCGGACTCGCTATCGCCCCGACGCGCACGCCGACTGGCAGGGGTCGTCGCTGTCTTCTTTGTCGGCGTTGCGAGCAACGTCGTCACTGCCGGCCGATTCGCGCTCCTTGCGCTCCCCGAATCGCTACAACGGCCCGCAGCGGCGGCCGTCGCGGCACGGAGCCGATACACCGTCGAGGACATCCTCGCGGGCGTGGACTCGTTCAGTTACTGGCGCGCCTCCCGGGTCATTCCCGGGACAATCAACGAGTTCCCGCTGTTCGCGTGGATGAACGGCGACCTCCACGCGCATATGATGGGGACGTCGACGCTGCTGCTGGCCGGGGCCGTCGGCTACGCCTACTACCGGACACCGCAGTCGAACCGTCGGCGGCGACAAGCGCTCGTCTTCGGCGTCCTGCCGATCCTCGCGGCCTGGCAGGCGGTGCAGAACACCTGGAGTTTCCCCAGCGTACTCGCGCTCGGATGGCTGGCAGCGATGTTTGCCCCGGCCGATCCAGCGACGCTGTTCCCTGATCCGATCGCTGTGCGACTCCGTTCGGGTGTCAGAGGAGACGGCGATACCGAGACGTCGGTGTCGGCGCCGTCGCGGCTCGACGGTGAACTCCGACGTCTCGGCGGTGCGACGCTCGCGGTGCCGGTCGCTGCGACAATCGCCGTCCTGCTGGCGCTCCCGTTCCTGCTCGGTGCGGCGACGGGTGGCGGCGGGCGGTCGGTCGAGTTCCTCGAGCGCTCGATGCGCAGCGGCTTCGGCGGCCTGCTCCTGGTCCACGGGGCGTTCGTCGTCGGCTTCGGGGCGTATCTGCTCTCAGGGGTCCACCTCGAACGGCGCTGGCCGCTCGTTCTCGCGGTCCTGTTGGCCGGGGTCGTCGGCCAGCAGATCGGCCTCGCGGCGCTCGGGGTGTCGGTGCCGCTGCTCGTGCTCGCGTGGGTCGGACTCCGAACGTCGCGGTCGCTCGGCTACGAGACGGTCCTGATCGTCGCGGGCGCAGGACTCGTCACGCTCGTCGAACTCGTCTACGTGAACGAGCAGGCGGGCCCCGGGCGGATGAACACGGTGTTCAAAGCGTATATGCAGGTGTGGGTGTTTTGGGGGACGGCAATGGGGGTGGCAGTTCCCGGATTCGTCCTCGCAACCTTCGATCGCGACGCGGCTGGGGCGGCCGGGGCGGCGCGACGCTCCGTCGGCAATATCCCGTGGCGACGCGTCGGAGCCGTCGCGCTCGCGGTCGTCCTGATCACTTCGACGAGCGTCTACGGCGTCCTCGCGCTCGGGTCACACGCGGAAACCACGCCGGCCGGCGGGCCGACGCTGGACGCGACGCAGTTCGTCGAGACGCAGCATCGGGGTTACGATCGGGCAATCGCGTGGGTCGACGATCTGGAGGGGCAACCGACGGTGCTGGAAGCGCCGGGCACTGGGTGGTATCCCGGCGGCACCGACGGGCGCGGACGGGTGATGTACACGTGGCAGGCGAACCCGATTTCGAGTCTGACCGGGGTACCGACCGTCGCGGGCTGGCAACACGAGGTGGGCTACCGCGGACGAGAAGCGTACCGCCAGCGCGTCCGCGATGTGGACGCGATCTACACCGGTAGCGCGGCGGTCAGGGCCGACCGCCTCAAGCGGTACAACGTCGAATACGTCGTCGTGGGGCCAAATGAGCGGGCTCGCTACGGTTCGATCGAATTCGAAAGCGACGCGTTCAGGCTCGTCCACCAGTCCGGTGACGTCCGGATCTACGCTGTCGCTCACGACGCCCTGCCGGTCGGTTCCTAGCGGGTCCGCACCGCCCGTTCGAGAAGACAGACTGCGTTACGTACCGCGCTCGACGATCACGTCGATCGCCTCGGCGTCGACCGCAACGACATCGAGAAAGTGCGGGACGAACTCCCGCTTCTCGAACGCCTCACGTTCCGCTTCGCTGCCGACGGTGCACCACAGTTGCGGCCGCTCCGCGCCGTGGTAGTCGCTCTGTCGATCGATCGAGAAGCAGACGACCTCCTCACCGTCGAGTTCGATGGTCGCGCCGCGGCCGATGCCGGGATCCCCACGAATGATGACTTTCTTCATACGACGACGTTGGCTCAGTCGGGGCTTAATCGCTTCGGAGACGGTTCGCCGGGGCAGTCACCCACCTTCGAGACGGGAGACAACGAGGCGGCGTTCGCCGCCGTCAATCTATCAAGCGTTGTCCACTGTCGAAGGTGGACCAGCGCGCCCGACGAGCACGCGCGCAACGCGGCGGAGCCCGCACCCTATGACGAATCCGACGAGAGCGATCGGCGCGCCGAACGCGAACGCGACGACGAGCGCCGTCCCGACCGCGTCGGGGAGCGAGACGGCATACTGCCCCCAGGAGTAGGTGACGGTGGTGGCGTATCGCGTCACCGCCGCGCCGAAGACGGGCGCGCTCACCAGCACGCCGGTGGGAAGCAGTCCCGAGTTGACGCCTGCGCTGATCGCGCCGAGCGCGATCAACCCGGCGACGGCGAGAAAGATGGCCAGCGAGGGATCGGTGCCGTACCACGTTCCGCGAACCCAGGCGGTCAGCGTCTCGTATCCGACCGTCGAACCGACCCACCAGGCGGTGCCGAGCGCCAGGGCCGGCGATAGCAGTCCCACGAGCAGCGAGACGTCCCGGCGGATCCCGAAGACGGCAACGCGGAGCGGCCCGTAGACGAACGCCGTCACGGGACCCGAAAGCACCACTCTGGCGCGTCTGGAGGCAGTTGCCCACATCGATTGGAGGGGTCGAAAGAGCCGGCGAAGCGCGTGCCACGCAATCTGAGACAGCGAGCGAACTGCTCCGGTCATTCGTCGGGCGATACGAATCACGAACGCGGCCACGACGCTGGCGGCCGAGCGGAGGGAGGACCAATCCGGGCGCATATCCTGTTGTCCCGGTGGATTCCACTTAACGATTGGTGCGACAGATCGACACAGCCGCGTGTGCAGGGTTGGAACCGTCGCGCGTCGGGAGAACGGCTGTCGCTCCGAACCAAACGGGTTTTAACTGACGCTGTCAAAACAACGCCAAGGTCGATATCTATGGAAATGCCACGCCGATTCAATACGTACTGCCCGAACTGTGACGGGCACCACGAGCACGAGGTTGAGAAGGTCCGGACGGGCCGCTCAACCGGGATGAAGTGGAACGCGCGACAGACTCGCCGCGGCAAGGCGGTCATCGGGAACGCCGGGAAGTTCTCGAAGGTTCCCGGTGGCGACAAGCCGACGAAGAAGACCCACCTGAAGTACATCTGCGCGGACTGCGGCAAGGCCCATATGCGCGAGGGCTGGCGCGCCGGGCGACTCACGTTCCAGGAGTAACGATGGCCGGGAACTTCTACCGCGTCCGGTGCCCGGACTGCGACAACGAACAGGTCATCTTCGGCAAAGCGTCGACCGCCGTCAACTGTGCCGTCTGCGGCACGACGCTCGCGACGCCGACTGGCGGCGACGCAACGCTCCACGGCGAAGTCGTCGAAACAGTCGAACGCCGCGCCACCGAGGCGTAACACTCCCGTCAGAGGCTTCAATATATGCAGTACAGCGGCTGGCCCGACGCAGGCGAGCTCATCGTCGGCGAAGTCGACGAAATAACGGACTTCGGCGTCTTTGTCGACCTCGACGAGTACGAGAACAAGCGCGGCCTCTGCCACATCAGCGAGGTCGCGAGCGGTTGGATCAAGAACGTCCGCGATCACGTCCGTCAGGGACAGACAGTCGTTGCGAAAGTGCTGGAGGTCGACGAGGGGTCCCAGCAGATCGACCTCTCGATCAAGGACGTCAACGAACACCAGCGCAAAGAGAAGATCCAGGAGTGGAAGAACCAGCAGAAGGCCGACAACTGGATGGAGGTCGCCTTCGGCGACGACATCGACGACGAACGCTACAGCGCCGTTGCGAACGCCATCCTCGCGGAGTTCGAGTCCCTCTACGACGGCTTCGAGTCCGCGGCGATTCACGGTACCGACGCGCTCGACGAAGTCGATCTCGACGACGAGGAGATCGAAGCCATCGTGGACACGGCCCGGCAGAACGTCTCGGTCCCCTACGTGAACGTCACCGGCTACGTCGATCTCCGCTGTCCCGTTGGTGACGGCGTCGACCGCATCAAGGAGGCGCTCCAGGCCGCCGAGGGCGACGGCGTCCCCGAGGAGATCGACCTGGAGGTCACCTACGTCGGCGCGCCCGAGTACCGGATCCGGGTGCAGGCGCCCGACTACAAGACCGCCGAGGACGCGCTCGAATCCGCTGCTGACCGCGCCAGCGAGTCGATCGCCGCCGACGGTGGTATCGCGGAGTACCACCGCGAGCGAAACGAGGACGAAGAGTAACCACGCGCTGTTTTTTCGAGAGATGAAATCCGACATCCGGGTTTGTGCGGTCTGGCGCGACGCCCACGACCGCCCAGTGTACACGCTCTCAGACACCTGTCCGGAGTGCGGGGCCGACGCGGAGAACTCCGCACCCGCCCCGTTCGACCCAGAAGACGCCTACGGAGAGTACCGACGCGCTCTTAAACGCCGCGGCCGCGAATGAGGGTATGGACGACATCGAGGTCGAGACGCTCGAAGAGCCCACGCTCCGGAATCCAGTCCTGATCGAGGGACTGCCGGGAGTCGGGCACGTCGGGAAGTTGGCCGCAGAGCATCTGTTGGAGGAGTTCGACTCCGAGATGGTCGCCCGGGTCTACTCGGACGAGTTCCCGCCGCAGGTCGGTGTCGATGACGACGGCGTCACCTCGCTGGCCTGCGCTGAGTTTCACGCCGTCGAGACCGACGGACGAGACCTTCTCGTCCTCACGGGCGACCACCAGGCGCAGTCACACTCGGGTCACTACCACCTCACGGACGCCTTTCTCGATCTCGCCGCGTCGTTCGACGTGAGCAGCATTTACGCGCTCGGTGGCGTGCCGACGGGCGAACTCGTCGAGGAGCCGGATGTACTGGGCGCGGTCAACGACGCCGAGACGGTCGATGAACTGACCGACGCCGGCGTGAAGTTCCGCGACGGCGAACCAGCCGGCGGGATCGTCGGCGTCAGCGGTCTGCTGTTAGGCCTCGGTGAGCGCCGAGCGCTCTCGGGAGCGTGTCTGATGGGCGAGACCAGCGGCTACCTCGTCGACCCCACAAGCGCGCAAGCCGTACTTGAGGTCCTGGAGACGGTGCTCGGCTTCGAGGTCGGCTACGACTCTCTCGAGGAGCGCGCCGAGGAAATGAAGGAAGTCGCCGAGAAAATCCAGGAGATGCAGAGCCAACAGCAGGGGATGCCGACCGACGACGACCTGCGGTACATCGGCTGACGCCTGCCATCCCTGTCACCGAGACGGCCGATCCTAGTTTCTCTACTCACGAAGGAGACCCGCCCGACAGCTTGTCGAGGGCGCTGCCGGCCGCGTGCGGCGTACACGAGGCACAGTCCACCGACGAGTTTGGCGAGCCAAAACGAGTCGTACAGCCACTGCTCGAGCACCGGCGCGTGGGTCAACGTCGTGACACGCAGCCGATACACGGTGTCGTTTTGTGGGACGCACGGGTGTTCGGCGGGTCGGTCCCAGTCGCCTCCCCACGTTCGGTAGGTGGCGCTCGCACACCTGTGGTCGACGGCCCGTTGCGCCACCGTCGGTGTTATAGTAGCGGTTGCGACTGATTGCACAGCCGATCGCACGCAGTCGTGCGATCGAGTGGCCGAAGACTTGCAACCGCTACGATACCTCGGCCGGCACGGAAGCGTTCCGAAAGATCTGTGCTGCGGGGACCGGTTGGAATATGACAGCGAGCGTCCCGTTGTCGACGGTCCCCCGACGCCCGGACGTACCGCTGTCCAAAACGAGGGAGGTGTCGGGGTCAGAGAGGTCCACTTCCTGCGGTTCCACGTCTGTCCCGTTCGATGATCGCGACGCTGGTAGAGCGAGTAGGCGACGGCCACCGGAACAGCAGGATTCAGGCCTCCAGGATGTCGTCGTCCTCGTCGTCGGGGACCGTGAACGTGCCGTCGAGGGAGGTCACACCACGGCCGCCGATGCGGACCTCGGTCGTCGCCTTGACGCGGATCCGACCCGGACGGTCGAGGAAGTGGCCCTGCTCGAAGACCATCTCCGCCGGGAAGTCGTCGAACGCGCCGACCTCGCGGAGGTACGCACCGCAGGCTCCCGCTGCGGTCCCAGTGACCGGATCCTCGGCGATCCCGAGCGACGGCGCGAACGCCCGTGCGTGGAGCGTGGCGTCGCCTTCGAGCGTATCGAAGGTGAACGCGTAGACACCGGCAGCGCCGTACTCGCCCGCGAGTTCTTCGATCGCGCCAGCGGCCGGTGACGCCTGGCTCAGGTTCTCGAGGAAGTTCACGGGGACGAGCAGGAAGGGGAGCCCGGTCGAGGCGACCGCGATTGGCGCGTCAGCGCCGACATCCCGGAGCGCCGCCGGGTCGATACCCAGCGCTGCCCCGAGGCGGTTGTAGTCGGGAGAGATTCGCTCGATAGTCGGTCGGTCCTGGCTCATCCAGATGGTGCCGTCCGCCTCGATCTCCACGTCGAGCACCCCGACGTTCGTCCCGACGGTCCCCTCGCCAGGGTCGATCGCTCCGGAGTCGTGCAGGTGTGCGTGCGCCGCAATCGTCGCGTGGCCGCAGAGATCCACTTCCTGTGTCGGCGAAAAGTATCGCAGTCGGCGGTCGGCGGTCGCCGACGAGCGCACGAATGCGGTCTCGCTCACGGCGAGTTCGCGGGCGATCGCCTGCATCTGTGCGTCCGAAAGGTCGTCGGCCTCGGGCACGACGCCAGCGGCGTTCCCGGCCAGCGGTTCGGTGGCGAAGGCGTCGACGAGCAGCGCGCGACGGGTGTCCATACCCGTTCGAGGCGGTGTCGGGTGAAAAATCCTACCGGGTGACCCGACGGGGCCGCCTGAGACGAACAGATTAAATCGTCGGCCGGCCCGTACTCCGAACGGTGACAGCACGCTATGGGTGACCTGCCCGATCACTTCAATTGCACGATCACTAACTGGGAGTACATCTACGGGCTCTGCCGCGACGTCAGCGACCAGGTCAGAGCGGCCGATTTCGAACCGGATGTCGTCGTCGCCCTGGCCCGTGGTGGCTGGTTCGCAGGGCGGTGTACCTGCGACTTCCTCGGCCTCGACGACCTCACGAGTCTGAAGATGGAACACTACGTCGGCACCGCCGAGAAGTCCGACGAACCGGAGGTTCGCTATCCAATGCCCGAAGGAAGCGTCAAAGACAAAGACGTCCTCATCATCGACGACATCGCCGACACCGGGGGGTCGATCGAACGAGCCTACGAGTACGTAACCGACCGCGACGCGGGCGAGGTCCGAACGGCGACGCTCCAGTTGCTTCAGACGAGCGTGTTCGAGCCGGACTTCGTCGGCGAACGGCTGACGGAATGGACCTGGGTCGTCTACCCCTGGAACTTCATCGAAGATATGATCGACCTGATCTCCGGCGTAATGGCCGAGGCTGACGAGGAGACCTTCGCGACCGAGGACATCCGGCACTTCCTCTCGGAGTTCCACTCGGTGGACCGGATCGAGATGGAGATCGCGCAACCCGGTCGGATGGACGAGGTGATGGCCGAGATGGAGCGCCGCGGCGTCGCCGAGGCGGTCAGCACGGAGCAGTGGCGACTCACCGACGGCAGCGAGTCGTAGCGGCGTCCGCCGCCACGCATCGCTGGGCAGCTCAGTTACCTGCGGATCGAAGCGTTTGAGTAGCGACTGTCGGTTTCTCCGCTGTGGTCTCTCTTGTCTCCGTCTTCGCGACAGCCATTCTCCCTATCCTCGTCGTCGGTGGCGTCGGTTATCTGCTCGGCCGATTTCGGACCGTGGATACGGATGCGATCAACACGCTTCTGATCTACGTGTTCGTTCCGGCACTGATCTTTCACAGCCTCACGACGACGACGCTGGCGCAGTCGACACTCGCGCGGATCACCGTCGCAATCCTGCTTTTTCACGCCCTTGCGATCGCTGTCGCGGAGGCCGCCGGCCGCCTCTTCGGCGCGTCGAAGGCGGCGCTCGCGGCCATCGTCATAGTCACGGCGTTCCCCAACACGGGCAACTACGGCGTCCCCGTCTCGAACTTCGCGTTCGGCGCGATGGGGCGGGCGACGGCTGTGGTCTACCTATCGGTACAGTCCGTGCTCATCTGGACTGTCGGCGTCTACATCGCATCGCGCGGGAACGCCGAAAGTCGCCTCGACGGCGTCAAGCGCGTCTTCAGCGTCCCGCTGGTGTACGCGGTTGTGGCTGCACTCCTCGCCCGCGGCCTCGGCGTGGTGCCGCCAGCCGGTTCGACCGCGATGTCGACGGTCCAACTCGTCGGCGACGCGTCGATTCCGGTGATGTTGCTCCTGTTGGGGATTCAACTCGCCCGAACCGACGTCGGTTCGACGCTCTCGGCAGTCGGCGGCGTCGTGGCCCTGAAGATGGTCGTCGCGCCGCTGCTCGGTATCGGCGTCGCGCTCGCCGTGGGGTTCACCGAACCGGCCGTCGCGCGGACGTTCGTAATCGAATCCGCGATGCCTTCGGCAGTGACGACCGTTATCCTCGCCGCGGAGTTCTCCGAGGGGGAGGTGGCCGGCGTCGCGGTCACGGAGTTCGTCTCGACGGCCATCTTTGCAACCACGCTCGTCTCTGTGGTCACACTGACGGCGCTCATCGCGCTCCTGCAGAGCGGCGTCGTGGTGTGAGTGTCGTCCCCAGTCCGTGATTCGACCCGAGGCGGACTGCGCGACGACGATAAATCGAGTAGGTGGCGAACAGTCGGCACCATCGGGTCGTGAGCCGTCCCGCGTCGAGGTGCCGAACAACCGCGTTCGACGCGGGGCTGTTGTCAGCGCATAGCGCCTCTGGCCGCGTGATCGCTTATAAACGTTCGTCCGGGCGTCCGCCGCGAGCCAGGACCCACGGATTTTAGCGCTCGCGGCCGAACTGTCGCCTATGGCTATCGGATTCATCGGCGGGAGCGGAATCTACGACGCCCTCCCCCTACAGGACACGCGCGATGTCGATATCGACACGCCGTTCGGGAAGCCCTCGGCCCCGCTGACGGTCGGGGAGTTCGGCGACACCGGTCGCGAAGTCGCGTTCGTTCCCCGACACGGTGCCGATCACGAGTACTCGCCCACGACCCTGCCTTACCGGGCAAACGTGTTCGCGCTGAAGAAACTCGGCGTCACCCACATCATCGCCTCGAACGCCGTCGGGAGCCTTCGGGAGGACCTCCCGCCGCAGACGCTCGTGCTCCCGGATCAGGTCTACGACCGGACCAAGCACCGGGATCTGACGTTCTTCGACAGGGACGTCGTCGTCCACCAGCAGTTCGCCGAACCGTACTGCGCCGAACTGAACGGAATCCTCGCCGACGCCGCCGAATCGGCGAGCGACCCCGACGTCGTCCGCGGCGGCACGTACGTCTGCATCGAGGGGCCGCAGTTCTCCACGCGCGCCGAGAGCGAATTCTACCGCTCGCAGGGCTGGGACATCATCGGGATGACCACCATTCCGGAGGCGAAACTGGCCCGCGAGGCCGAGATGGCGTACGCGACGATCACCGGCGTCACCGACTACGACGTCTGGAAGAAAGACAGCGAGGTCTCTCTGGAGGAGGTTCTGGAGAACGCCGCCGCGAACGAGACCGCGATCAAAGAGGCCGTCGAGGCCGCAATCGGATCGATCCCCGAAGATCACGAGTGCGACTGTCACACGGCGCTCGCGGGCACGATCAACACGCCAGACGAGGCCATCCCCGAGCCGACGAAGGCCGACTTGGAGCCGCTGCTCGGCGCGTACGTGGAGTAGATCAGCCGGCTGAACGTCGCTCTGAGAGTCTGGATTCGGTCCGCCGATCTCAGTCGGCGGCGGCTGGAATGTGAGGCCTCCCCTGTGGTTTCAGTCGGCGGCGGCCGGAGCGGAAGGCCTTTTCTGCCGATTTCAGTCGTCGTCGGCGGCCGGAACGGGAGCCTCTCTGTTCGCCTCCGCGTCGCCGCCCGTCGCCGCCGCTGCGACGGCGTCAGGGTCGCGGATCCAGAGGTCGCCGAAGAGGTCGTCCTGCTGCAGGTGGAGTTCGCCGCGATGGGAGAGAAAGAGCAGGGCGAGATACGTCGTCACCGGGGTCGCCGCGGCGTCAGCGACCTCCGCGAAGAGGACCTCCTCGCGGCCGTTCTCGTAGCGGGCCGAGACAGCCTCGTGCACCGAGGCGATCGACGTCTCGATGTCCTCGTTGTGCGCCGTGTCGGTCACGTCGGCCGCTGTCGGTTCGTCCGCTCCACGGAACTCGTCGGCAGAGCGGTAATCCAGCGTCTGGGTGCCGCGCTGACCGCCCCGCGGCGACTCGGAGGTGTCGTACTCGCGGCGGCGCTTCCACCACGACTCCCGTTCTGCCTCGCGGAGTTCCCGGACCAGTTCGTCCAGCGTCTCCGGCGACCCGCGGGCCTGTTTCCGGTCGAGGCGGCGGTCTATCTCGGCTTCGAGCGCGTCGACGGGGTCGAACCCCGGAGCGGCAGCCCCGTCGTCGCCGCCGGCGATGGGGCCGCTCCCGCCGCGTTCGAGTGCCTCCTCCCACGGCTCGAGTTCGTCCTCTTCGTCGTCGGGTTCGAGCAGCGCGTCGCTCTTCATCCGCAGGAGAACCGCGGCGTAGAAGAGCGCCCGCCCCGACGTGCGGAGATCGGTCTCGTCCAACCGGTCGAGGAACGCGTCGGTCGCTTCGACGAGGTCGACGTCCCAGGGGTCGATCTCGCCCTCCTCGGCCAACTGGACGAGCAGTTCGACGGGTTCGACCTCGTCCCCGTCGACGTCGTCGCTCCCGACGGGAGGATCGCCCGGTCCGCCGGGGTCGGTATCGCCACTGAGTCCGCGAGTGAGTCCGTTCGTTCCGGGCGTCGCAGAGCCAGTTGAACCGGCGGGATCAGTCATCGGCGGGCACCTCCGGCTCCTCGCGGTCACCCAGTTGGATCCCGGTGACGGCGCTGACGTTGTCGCCCTGCATCGTCACGCCGATCGCGCGCTCGGAGCGCTCTAGGAGCGCCGAACGGTGCGAGACGACGACGAACTGCGCGTCCGCCGAGAGGTCGTCGACCATCTGCCCAACACGCTCGGCGTTGGCGGCGTCGAGGAACGCGTCGATCTCGTCGAGCGCGTAGAACGGCGCGGGGTTGTGCCGCTGGATCGCGAAGATGAACGCCAGGGCAGTGAGGGACTTCTCTCCGCCGGACATCGCGTTCAGCCGCTGGATCGGCTTGTCGCCGGGTTGGGCTTTCATCGTCAGTCCGCCCTCGAAGGGATCATCGGGGTCCTCGAGGTGGAGTTCGCCCGTGCCGTCAGAGAGGCGCTCGAAGATGTCCGTGAAGTTCTCATTGATCGCGTCGAAGGCGGTCATAAACGTCTGTTTCTTCTGCGCCTCGAAGCGGTCGATTCGGTCTTCGATCGCCTCCCGCTCTTCGACGAGGATGTCGCGGCGCTCCTGGAGGTCGTCTAAGTCCGCTTTCACGTCGTCGTACTCGTCGATTGCGAGCATATTCACCGGTTCGAGCGCCTCCATCTCCTCGGTCAGCCGCTCGATCTCGGCTTCGACCTCGTCGTGGTCGGGAATCTCCTCGGGGTCGTACTCGCCGACTTCGGCTTCGAGTTCAGCGATCTCCCAGGAGAGTCGCTCGGCGGTGTCTTCGAGCGAGTCGAGGTTCGACTCAATGCGGTCGACGGTGTCGCGCTTCTCGTCGCGATCGGTCTTGGCCTCGCGCAGTGTCGCCTGCAGATCCGACCGTTCGGCCTTGAGATCTTCGAGTTCAGCCTCCAGTTCTTTGACGGCTTCGCGCTTCGCCTCGAGTTCCGCCTCGTGCGCTTCGATCTCGGCTTCCTTCTCGCGGATGGCGTCGCGGGCGTCGGCCTTCCGCTCTTGGGCGCTCTCGATTGCCTCTTCGAGGTCCTCGATTGCGTCCTCGGCGTACTCCTTCTCCAGTCCGAGTTCGTTGAGTCGCCCGTCGAGGTCGTCCATCCGGTCTTCCTTCTCGCCGATCTCCGCGCGGATCTCGTCGGCACGGCCCGTGAGTTCGGGGATCTTCGAGTCGGCGAGTTCGTCCCCCAGGTCGTCGATGTCGGCTTCGACGGCGTCGATGTCGGCCTCATAGTCGTCGATCTCCGCGTCCACTCCCCGCATCTCCGCATCCACCTCTGCCCGCTCTTCGCGGAGGTCTTCGATCTCCGCCGACAGTTCCTCGATCGTCCGCTCCGCGTCCGTGACGGCCGACTCGGCGTCCTCGATGTCGGCCTGGACCTCGCGGACGCGCTCGCGGGCATCGGCAGCGCGCCCACGGGCGTCCTCGATGTCCTCGTCGAGTTCCCGGATCTCCGCCTGAAGCCCCCGTCGTTCGTCTTCGAGGGTCTCGATCTCCTCGGCGAGCCGTTCGAGGCGGCCGTTGCCGGACTTCGAGAACGAGTATCGCGACCCGCCGCCGGACCCGCCGGTCATCGCGCCCGAGCGCTCGACGAGGTCGCCGTCGAGCGTCACCATCCGGTAGTCGCCCATCAGGTCCCGCGCGGTCTGCATATCTTCGACGACGAGCGTGGACCCGAGCACGTATGAAAAAACCGAGTCGTACTCGCTGTCGTAGTCGACGAGGTTCCGCGCGAAGTCGACGACGCCAGGGTGTGGCGGCATCGACGGGAGCCCACGATCGTCCATCTTCGTGATCGGGAGGAACGTCGCCCGGCCGGCGTTCCGCGATTTCAGGTAGTCGATGCAGTCGGAGCCGACGCCGTCATTATCGACAACGACGTGTGCGAGTCGGCCGCCGGCGGCCGTCTCACAGGCGGTCGCGTACTCGCCACCGACCGCGCCCAACTGACCGACTGTGCCGTGGACGCCCCCTTTCGAGGCGTTGAGGATCGTCGTCACCGCCCGCGGCCAGGAGTTGTCGCCGTCGTCGCCCGCACGGGCCTCCAGCGTCGCGTACTCGGACTGTTTGGATTGGATCTCCTCGACGACATCGTCGAGAGCGGATTTCAGGTCGGCCTTCTCCTCTTGCAGGTCGTCGACGACGCCCTCGATCTTCGATTCGTTCTTTTCGGCCTTGTCCAGTTCTGAGTGGAGGTCCGAGACCTCCGCTTTCAGGTCCGGGAGCCGCTTGCGCAGGTCGTCGATCTCCGATTCGAGGTCGTCGACCTCGCTGGCGCGGCGACGCGTCTCGTCGAGGAGTCGATCTTTCTTCCGCTGGCTCTCGTTTCGCTCGGTCTTCAACTCCTCGAGCCGTTCTTTCTTCGATTCCAGTTCGGATTTCAGTTCGTCGTACTCGGTGTCGACGTTCTCGATCTCGGCTTTCACCTCCGCGAGATCGGTCTCCAGCGATCCGATGTCGGATTTGACCGACGCCTTTTCGACTTTGACCGAGCGGATCGCCTCGTCGAGTTCCTCGATTGTCTCCTGCTTGCGGTCGAGTTGGACGAACGCCTCCCGCCGGTCGCTCTCGGCGTCGTCGATCCGCTCCTCGGCGGCCTCGATCTCGTTTTCGACCCGGCTGATCTCCCCTTTGATCTCCTCGATCTCGGCTTTGATGCGGAGTTGCTCGTCTTCGCCCTTCCGCTCGATCTCTTTCGTCAGATCGTCGAGTTCGTCTTCTAAACGGGTGACGCGGCCCTCGCGACGGTCCAGTTCCGCGCGCTCGTCAGCCAGATCGTCCTCCGCCGATTCGACCTTCGCTTCGGCTGCAGCGAGGTCGTCGCGTTTGTCTTCGAGTTCGGCCGCTTTCTTGTAACTCTCGTACGCCTCGCGCTCCTCGCGGAGCGACTGGTATTCCAGCGCGGTCTCCCGTTCGTCCGCCAACTGATCGAGCCGCGTCTCCTTCTCCTCGATCCGGAGGTCCGCCTCCTCGATCCGATCTTCGACCGCTTCGAGTTCCTCGAAGGCGTCCGCCTTTTTCGCGTCGAACTCCGCGACGCCGGCGATCTCGTCGATGATGCCCCGGCGCTGGTACGGCGTCATATTGATGATCTCGGTCACGTCACCCTGCATCACGACGTTGTACCCTTCAGGAGTGATGCCGGCCTGCGCGAGGAGATCCTGGATGTCAGAGAGGTTACACGCCCGGCCATTGAGATAGTAGTAGGAGTAGTAGTTTTCCTCAGTCTCCTTGACGCGCCGTCTGACGCTGATCTCGGAGACGTCGCCCACGTCCTCGCTACCGGCCGCGTTGACGACTTGCGAGCGGTCCAGCGTCTGGTCCCCGTTGTCGAGGATCACCGTGACGGTGGCCTCTTTGGGCCCGGACTGCGATCCGGTTCCTCCGCCGTCGCTGCCGTCGGCGTGACCGGGATTGTAGATCAGATCTGTGAGTTTCTCCGCGCGGATGCCGCGCGTCCGCGCGAGGCCCAGGGCGAAGAGCACGCCGTCGATGATGTTCGACTTCCCGGAGCCGTTCGGCCCGGTAACGACGGTGAAGTCCTCGTAAAACGGAATCTCGGTGGTCCGCCCGAAGCTCTTGAAACCGTCGAGGACGAGCTTTTTGATATGCATAGATTGCTCGTAGCGGGCGGAAAGCCCGATTATGCGACGATGATGTCGTCGTCTTCGGCCGCCGCCTCGTCTGCCTCCTCGTCGCCGTCGGCCTTATTACCGTCGCCGCCGGGTTCGGCGGTCGCCGATGCCTCACTGGGGATCGGATCGGCGGAATCGGCGTCGATGAAGTCCGCGTCGTCGGCCGTCTGCGCGGAGGTCTCGCGGCGAGACTTCTTTTGCGCCTGCGACTCGCTGAGCGGCCCTCTCGCCTCCGTCGACACCGGTTCGTTCGCTTCTGCCGGCTGGCTGGCCGACGCGGACTGGTCGTTCGTCGCTGCGGACGATGCGGCGTCGTCGTCCGCCGGCTCGTGACCGACCGGACGGGTCCCGGTTGCGAGGTCGACCTCGACTTCCTCTTCGAGGAGGCGGACTCGCTCTTTCGTCTCGACGAGCTCTTCTGTCAGACCGTTGACTGCAGCCTGCAACTCGGCGACCTTGGACTCGAGTTCCTCCACGCGGTTGCTCATAGGGTAGATAGGCCATCTCCGCCCACATAAACGTACGTCAGACATCTACCTAAAAAATGATAGCTCTTTTGAATGTGTGAATCCGGCTCACAGAGCGGGACCGGCGCCGACGTGGCTACCGAAGCTGTCGGTCGAAGAAGCCGCTCGTCCACTGGCGGACGAACGCTCGCTGCGTCGCGTGGACGTTGTGGCCGGCGTCCGGGCAACGACGCACTCCGCCTGAACGTCGTGGGCCTCAAGCAGGTCCTATGAGAGTTCTGACGCCATCGGCGGTACGACGGCGTCCTCCTCGCCGTGGCGTAAGAGCATCCGTGGGTGGCTGTCGCGGCCGTCGCCGCGCTGTGCGCCATCGGCGCCTGCGTCGGCGGCGTCACCGCTCTGAGCGTGGCCCGCACCGTCGTCCGAGGGGGTCGCCGATCCGCCGGATCCGAGGTAGGTTGACGGCGACGCTCGCGTCCACACGTCGGGGACGGCCTCTCGGTCCCCGACGAGTCCGTCGATCTCTGACTGATGTTCGAGCGCGTCGGTGCCCGCCACGTCTGCGATGGCCGCGAGTGCGTCGCTCACGGTGGTGGGGTCGGTGAGGGTGTCGATCCCCTCGAACTCGGTCTGCCGCAGCGCAAGCGACGCGTCGTCGTGGGTCAGCGCCGCCAGAACGGACAAGTGCGCGCCCGCAGCGTGGCCGAGCGCGCCGGTCAGTGCAGAATCGACGCCGATTTCGTCGGCGAACGCCCGCAGCCACCGGATCGACGCCTCCAGATCGCGGATCTACGCGTGAAAGGTGGCCGCGTCGCTGCCGCGGTACTCGGGGACGGCACAGACGTGGCCGAGCGTCTGTCGTGCGAGGTCGTCTCGGTCGGGCGCTCGCCAGTCGCGGGCCGGGACGAGGACGACCGTAGCACGGCGGGCGGCCGACGGGGCCGCGTGCGCTGGATCCCAGGTCCCCGGTCGGTAGAGGCCGAGGCGAAGCGACCGCTCGCTCGGCATCGCAAACGGGAGCCCGCGGTCGACGCGCGGTGCGTCGCCGAAGACGTTCATCGCTCATCCCGTCGCTGCGGGCCGTAGAATAGGTTTCGCTTCGGGGCCTTCGACGCCGCCTCAGTACGGAAATGCCGCACTGACCGCAGAACGCACGTGGGAGATTTTATGTGTTATGTCGTGATTTTTGCATTATGTCGATCAGTATCGGCGAGATCGTCCGAACCGGATACGACCGAACCGTCACCCGAAACGGACTGCTGTTCGCCGCGATCCTGTTCGTGATCGCCGTGCTCGACGCGGTGTTCTCAGTGGGAGCGGCACAGCGCACGGTGCCGTTCAACGAGATGGGACCGGCAGGGACAGCGCCCGTTTCGGATTTCGCTGGAGGCGTCCCCCCGGTATCGCTGGGGCTCCCACCAGCGATCGCGAACCCGGTATCGTGGCTGCTCGGACTCGTTTCGATCGTGGTCACGATCGCCGCGATTCGGACGTTCGTGACCGACGAGACCGAGGCACTGCCACGGGAGTATTTCACTGAAGACCTCCTGTGGCCGGTGATAAACCTGATCGTCGGGAGCATCGTCTTCGGGATCGCTGTCTCCGTCGGATTCTTTCTGCTGGTCGTCCCGGGGCTGTTTCTCCTCGTGAGCCTCTTTTTATGGGGGGTGCTTGTCGCCGTCGAGGGCGACAACTTCGTCGAGGGGTTCAGACGCAGCTGGGGGCTGACGGGGGGCCGACGACTGCGGTTGCTCGCGCTGGGGGTCGTCGTCATTGCTGTCGCCCTGGCTGTGAGCATCGCGTTCGCGATTCCGGGTTCCGTGCTGCCGGGTGCTGTCGGATTCCTATTCGAGGAGGTCGGTTCGGCGCTCGTCAGCGTCTTCGTCCTGGCCGTCGTTGCGGAGACGTACAATCAACTCTCAGCGGCGGCTGAGGGACCAGCGACGAAGGCAGTCATCGAGTAGTCGTACCCGACACGAGCCAGTAGAGACACCTAATCGGCCCGATATCCGGTTGCCGATTGGCCGAACACCTCGCGAAGACATCGGAGTCGGTGTCCGCGTGGTATTTTACTCCATCGTGCCGCCCCCTCGTCCCGTTAGCCTTTAGCCGCGCTGCGTCGAACCACGCGGTAATGACCGCGAAGGCGCTCTCGAAGGGCGATCTCGCCACCGTCATCGGGCTGGAGGTCCACGTCCAACTCGAGACGGACACGAAGATCTTCTGTGGGTGTTCGACCGAATCGGCCGACGACGAGGACCCGAACAGCCGGACCTGTCCGGTCTGTCTGGGGTTACCGGGCGCGCTCCCCGTCCTGAACGAGGGGGCCGTCGAGGCCGCCGTGAAGGTGGGTAAGGCGCTCGACGCCGACGTGGCCGAGCACACCCGGTTCCACCGGAAGAACTACTACTACCCCGACCTGCCCAAGAATTTCCAGATCACGCAGTACGACGCCCCGATCTGTGCGGACGGCAGCCTCGAAGTCGCCGTCGAGGGCGAGCGCCGCGAGATCGGCATCGAGCGCGCACACTTGGAGGAGGACCCCGGCAGCCTCCAGCACAAGGGCGGGAGCATCGACACCGCCGACTACACGCTCGTCGACTACAATCGGGCGGGGACGCCGCTGATGGAGATCGTCACGAGGCCGGACTTCCGCAGTCCGCAAGAGACGCGAGCCTTCCTGGCGAAACTGGAGGAAGTGCTGGAGTATCTGGCTGTCTTCGATTCGACGCGCGACGGATCGCTCCGCGTCGACGCCAACATCTCACTCGTGCCCGAAGAGGCGGTCGAAGACGACGGCTCGATCGCCGTCGAGTCGCTCGAAGCGGCCAACCGGACCGAAGTGAAGAACATCTCCAGTCACAAGGGCGCAGAGCAGGCGCTCGCCTATGAGGTGACGCGACAAAAAAACGCGGTCCAGCGCGGACGCGCGGTCGAACAGGAGACGCGGCACTGGGACGAAGCGCGGGGGATCACGGTCTCGATGCGCTCGAAGGAAGAAGAGAAGGACTACCGGTACTTCCGCGAGGCCGACCTGCCGCCGCTCGAGGTGTCCGACTGGAAGGCGAAGATCGACATCCCGGAACTCCCCGATGCCCGTCGGGAACGCTTCCGCGAGGAGTACGGCCTCGACGCCGAGTCGGCCGCGAAACTGACCTCGACGAAGGAGGTCGCAGACTTCTTCGAGGACGTCGCCGAGGCGTTCGATCCCGACCTGGCAGCGACGTGGGTCGCGGACAATCTGTTGGGCGAACTGAACTACCGCGATATGGCGATCACCGACGTCGACCACCGTCTCGATGAGTTCACACGGCTGGTCGAACTCGTCGACGCCGGCGAGATCACGACGAAGAACGCCGAGGAAATCGTCCTCAGGCGGATGCTCGATGACGGCACCGACCCCGACGCGATTATCGACGCCGAGGGACTCGGGACGGCCGACGACGACGAGGTCGCGGTCGCTGTCACGGAGGCAATCGAAGAGAATCCCGACGCCGTCGGGGACTACCACGCCGGCGAGGGCGGCGCGATCAACTTCCTCGTCGGCCAGGTTATGCAAAAAACCGGCGGAAGTGCCGATCCGGGCGACGTGAACCAGTTGCTCCGCGACGAACTCGACGAGTAGGCGTTCGACCCACGGTGTCTTCGTTCGCTCATCCACCTGTGGCCGTTTCGCGTTCCGTTCGTTCTTATTATATTGGAATTGTTGTACAATACTAATAGGGAGGCGTCACAACAACCACCTGTATGAGCGACACGATCCTCGAAGCCGACGAGACAGTCGACGCGCGAGGCGCGACCTGTCCCGGCCCGCTGATGGACCTCATCGGCGCCATCCGCGGGGCGGAGACGGGGGCCCTAATCCGACTGTTGAGCGACAACGACCAGTCGCTCACCGACGTCCCGGAGTGGGCCGACGAGTCCGGAAACGACGTCCTCGCCACCCAAGAGACCGACGACTACTACGAGATCTACGTGGAGAAGGCGTGATGCACGATGACTGAACACATCGCCATCGTCGGAGGCGGAACCGGCGGGACCGTGCTCGCCAACGACCTCGCCGACCGTCTCCGCGCCGAACTCGATGCGGGCGACGTGCGCGTCACGCTGGTCAACGACGGCCCGGACCACGTCTACAAGCCGGTGTGGCTGTACGTCCCGTTCGGACAGCGTGAACCTGCCGACGGGCGGCGGCCGCTCGCGGCGTTGGTCGACGACGCTATCGACCTCCGGATCGACCGCGTGACCGACATCGACACCGACGCACAGGCACTCCAGTTTCGCGAGGGCGACAGCGAGATTTACGACCACCTCGTCCTCGCGACGGGATCGACGCTCGCGCCCGATGAGATCCCCGGGCTCAACGACGCTGGTCACGACTACTACAGCGAGTCGGGCGCGACGGCGCTCCGGGAGGAACTGCTCTCGTTCACCGAGGGGCGGATCGTCCTGAGCGTCATCGGGACGCCGCATATGTGCCCGGCCGCGCCGCTGGAGTTCGTGTTTATGCTCGACGGCTGGTTCCGCGAGCGGGGCTGCCGCGAGGACGTCGAGATCACCTACACCTATCCGATCCAGCGCGTCCACGGCAACCCCCACATCGCGGAGTGGGCGCGGCCGCTGCTGGACGAGCGCGACATCGAGGTGGAGACGTTCTTCAACGCCAACGCGGTCGATCCCGACGCGCAGGCCCTCTCGTCGATGGAGGGGACCGAACTCGACTACGACCTCCTCGTGTCGATCCCGCCGCATCGCGGCGTCGAGTTGATCGCCGAGGCCGGACTGGGCGACGACGGGTGGGTCGACGTCGACAGACACACGCTCGAAGCGACCGGCACACAGAACGTCTACGCGCTCGGCGACACCGCCGACACGGGCGTTCCCAACGCGGGGAGCGTCGCGCACTACCAGGCCGGGATCGTCGGCCGGCGCCTCGCCAGCGAGGTCCACGACCGTCCGGCGACGGCGACGTACGACGGCAAGACGCTCTGCTTCATCGAGACGGGGATGGACAGCGCCTCGTTCGTGGAGTTCGACTACGAGAACCCGCCGTCGCCGGCCCCACCGTCCCAGAAGCTCCACTGGTCGAAACTCGGCTACAACGAGGCCTACTGGCTCACCGCACGGGGGTTGCTGTAGATGGCCGACGCCGAACCTGACAGCGCCGGCGAAGCGCCCCTCGAACTCGACCACGACGACCTCGAAGCCGCAATCGAGGAGAACCCCGAGGCGGTCGCCGCGTTCGTCCGGCGACTCGACGCGGTGAACGAACTGCTGGATGTCCTCGCGCTCGGCGAGCGCGCGCTCTCCGACGAGATGGCGCGCGAACTCGCATCCACGGGGGCGACCCTGGCTGAATCGGCCGACGGCCTCGCGACCGACGGGACTGTCGCCCTGGCCGAGACGGTCGGCGAAAACGGGGCGGAACTCGGCGACGCGCTAGAGACCGTGTTCGAACTGCAACAGAGCGGCACGCTCGACGACCTGGCCGAACTCGCGTCCGTCCTCTCGCTGCTATCGAGCGCCCTCGACGACGAGATGGTCCGCTCGCTGGCCGGGACGGGCGCAGCCCTGGGTGAGGTGGCGCAGACGGCGAGCGACGACGACGTCCGGAACGGACTCGAAACCGTGCTGGGCAGCGTCGCAGAGGCCGGGCGAGAACCGACCGAGCAGGTCGGCGCGGTCGGCCTGCTGAAGGCGACGCGCGATTCCGACGTCCGGTATGGACTGGGCTACGTCCTCGCGCTGGCCGGAGCCATCGGCCGGGCGCAGTCCAACGACGCGTCCGGGTCCCAGTGAACGGGTTGCCCACGCCACGGGCTGTTCCGCGCGCACGAGCGCGCTGTCCGGCGGTTTGCTCGTCCGCGCCACGAAAGGTTTAGGCCTACCCCTCGCATATCGCTGCCCAATGAGCCAGGGGCCGGAGCTGATCATCACCGAGAAGGACAACGCCGCTCGGCGGATCGCTGACATCCTGAGTGGCGGGTCCGCCGAGGCCGACCGTCGAAGCGGTGTGAACGTCTACAAGTGGGGTGGCAAGCGCTGTATCGGTCTCTCGGGGCACGTCGTCGGCGTCGACTTCCCGCCGGAGTACAACGACTGGCGCGACGTCGAACCCGTCGAACTGATCAACGCGCCGATCGACAAGCACCCGACCCAGGAGGACATCGTCTCGACGCTCCGGCTGCTCGCGCGGAAAGCGGGGCGCGTCGTCATCGCGACAGACTACGACCGCGAGGGCGAACTCATCGGCAAGGAGGCCTACGAACTGGTCAGAGAAGTCAACAAGGCGGTTCCTGTCGATCGGGTCCGCTTCTCGTCGATCACCGAAAACGAGGTCACAGAGGCGTTCGCCAACCCCGACGAACTCGATTTCGACCTCGCGGCCGCCGGCGAGGCGCGCCAGATCGTCGATCTCGTGTGGGGGGCGGCGTTGACGCGGTTCCTCTCGCTATCGGCCCGCCAACTGGGCGACGACTTCATCTCCGTCGGGCGGGTCCAAGGTCCGACGCTGAAACTCATCGTCGACCGCGAGCGTGAGATCGAAGCGTTCGATCCCGAGAACTACTGGGAACTGTTTGCCGACCTCGAAAAGCGCAATGAGGACGCGGATGGCTCGTTCGAGGCGCAGTACTTCTACCTCGACGACAACAGCAACGAAGCCGAGCGCGTCTGGGCGGAAGACGCCGCCGAGAGCGCGTACGAGACCCTGGTGGCAGCGTCGTCGGCGACCGTCGACTCAGTCCGCCGTCGGACCCGGACCGACGAGCCCCCAGCGCCGTTCAATACGACCCAGTTTATCCGTGCAGCGGGGTCGCTCGGCTACTCCGCGCAGCGGGCGATGAGCATCGCCGAGGACCTCTACACTGCCGGCTACCTCACATATCCTCGAACCGACAACACGGTCTACCCGGACGACCTCGACCCCCGAGAACTGCTGGACTCATTCACCGGGACCCGGTCGTTCGGCGACGACGCGCAGTCGCTGTTGGAGCAGGAGTCGATCGAACCCACGGCGGGCGACGAGGAGACCACCGATCACCCGCCGATTCACCCCACCGGGGAACTCCCGGGCCGCACGGACCTCAGCGAAGACGAGTGGGAGGTCTACGAACTCGTCGTACGGCGCTTCTTCGCGACGGTTGCCGAGTCGGCCACCTGGGAACACCTGCGCGTGGTGGCGACCGTCGCAGACGACCTCTCGCTAAAGGCGAACGGCAAGCGCCTGCTCGAACCGGGCTATCACGCGGTCTATCCGTACTCCAACGCCAGTGAGTCGTTCGTGCCTGACGTCGTCGAGGGCGAAGAACTGGCCGTCACCGACACCAACTTCGAGGCGAAACAGACCCAGCCACCGCGGCGCTACGGCCAGTCGCGGCTCATCGAGACGATGGAGGAGATGGGCATCGGAACCAAGGCGACCCGCCACGACGTCATTCAGAAGCTCTACGACCGCGGATACATCGAGAGCGACCCGCCGCAGCCGACCCGACTAGCCCGCGCCGTCGTCGAGGCGTCCGAGGAGTTCGCCGACCGGATCGTGAGCGAGGAGATGACCGCGCAACTGGAGGCGGATATGCAGGCCATCTCCCGCGGCGAGTCCACCTTAGAGGAGGTCACCGAGGCGTCCCGCGAGATCCTCGAGTCGGTCTTCGAGGGGCTGATGGAGTCCGGCGACGAGGTCGGCGAGCACCTCCAGAAGTCGCTGAAGGCCGACAAGACGGTCGGAGAGTGTCCCGAGTGCGGCAGCGACCTCGTGATCAGAAAGAGCCGGCAAGGGTCGTACTTCATCGGCTGTGACGCCTACCCGGACTGCGAGCATACCCTTCCGCTGCCGTCGACCGGCAAACCGCTGCTTTTGGAGGAGACCTGCGAGGATCACGGTCTCCACCACATCAAGATGCTGGCCGGGCGCAAGACCTTCGTCCACGGTTGTCCGCTGTGCAAGGCCGAGGCGGCCGACGAACAGGAAGACGAGGTGATCGGGCCGTGTCCGAACTGCCACGCGGAGCACGGGGGCGAACTGGCGATCAAGCGCCTTCGATCGGGGTCGAGACTGGTCGGGTGTACGCGGTACCCGGACTGCGACTACTCGCTGCCGCTGCCCCGCCGCGGTGACGTCGAGGTGACAGACGAGATCTGCGAGGACCACGACCTCCCGGAGGTTCGGATCACCTACGAGGACGACGACGACCCCTGGGAGCTCGGCTGTCCCATCTGCAACTACCGCGAGTACCAGGCCGAACAGAGCGAGAGCGGAACCGGCCTGGAGAGCGTCAACGGCATCGGCGCGAAGACCGCAGAGAAACTGAAAGACGCCGGAGTCGAAGACGTCGATTCGCTGAAGTCCGCCGAACCCGACTCGATAGCCGAACAGGTCGACGGTGTGGGCCCCGACACCGTGCGGGAGTGGCAGACAGAGGCCGACTGAGGCGATCCAGGTCGCGACGCAGGCGGTCGATCAGCGTCCGAAAGTCGGCTCTGTCGCTGAGCGACGATGATGACACATCTCTCATTTCCGTAGTGAGTCGATAACGGTTCTGTAGCGGCGTCACAGGGTCGACATATTGACGAGTTGCCGCCGCATCGAGTGCACGCAGTCACCGAAGTCGCGGCTGCCGCTTTTGAAACGCACTTCCGTCCGGACGGCCTTGTCGGACGTATGTGGCTATCGTTGCGATCGACGGCATTTTCGGAAGGTCGCCCCCGGAGCGGGAGTGAGGGGGGCGAATGATCCAGAACACCGACAGTCGCGTGATCGCGCTCGGCCTCGCACGGATGGCCGACGCGCTCGGGAACTCGTTTCTCATCATCGTCCTACCGCTCTACATCGCCAGCGGACAGGTGTCGATCGACGCCCTCGTCGGCGGTCAGGTCCTCGGATTCGTCGTCGGCGAGGAGTTCCTGATCGGTCTCGTCCTCTCGCTGTTCGGCTTTCTCAACAGTTTCGGCCAGCCCTTCACCGGACGGGTCTCGGATCGGCTGGGTCGGCGCAAGGCGTTCGTCCTCTTCGGCCTGGTGCTGTTCGCAATCGGTAGCGTCGCATACCCCTTCTTGAGCAACTACTGGTCGGTCGTCGTCGCTCGGGGGTTCCAAGGCGTTGGGGCTGCGTTCAGTGTTCCGGCGACAGTGGCACTCGTCAACGACTACGCGCGCTCGGACAGCGAGCGCGGCGGCAACTTCGGCGTGTTCAACACCTTCCGGCTGATCGGCTTCGGCTTCGGGCCGATCGTCGCCGGGATCGTCATCCGGTTCGGCCCCTACGCCACGCCGCTCGGCACGCTCTCGGGGTTCAACGCGGCGTTCGGCATCGCCGTGCTCGGGGCGCTGGTGAGTTTCGCGCTCGTCTACGCGCTGGTGAACGATCCCCCGTCGATCGACGCCGAGGCGGGCGACGATCTCTCGGTCCGGATTCTCGAAGGCGAGGGCCCGGGTGCGCTTGATTCGGTCTTCGTCCTCGGCCTCGGGACGTTCTTTATGGCGACGACAATTGCGCTGTTCGCACCGCTCGAGGCCCCCATCCGCGCCCGGTTGGGCGAGGGGACCTTCCTGTTCAGCGTTCAGTTCGCCGCCGTGGTCATCGCGAACGTCCTGTTGCAGATCCCGATCGGGAACGCCAGCGACACCTACGGTCGTCGCCCCTTCCTGCTGGCGGGGTTCGTCATCCTGATTCCGTCGGTGCTCGCGCAGGGGTACGTCTCGACGCCACTGACGATGCTGGCGTCGCGGTTGCTCCAGGGCGTCGCGGTTGCACTCGTGTTTGCACCCTCGCTAGCGCTCGCAGGCGATCTCGCGCGGAAGGGACGGTCAGGGACCACGCTCTCGATACTGACGATGGCGTTCAGCCTCGGCATCGCCGTCGGCCCGCTCGCGTCCGGGTTCCTGTACAATGTCGGCAGCCTGGAGACGCCGTTCACCGTCGGGGCGGCCGCGGCGGTGCTGGCGCTGTTGCTCGTGTACACGCAGGTCCGCGAATCGCTGTCGGACGAACCGGGCGGGCCCGCGACGCCGACACCAGAAGACTGATCGCGATCAGACGGGGATCTCGGTCTCGTGAGCGTCAGCCGAAAGCGCCTCGCGAACCTCGGCGGCGGCGGCGAGATCGCGCGCCTCGATGACGTTCTCCATCAGAACGGTCTCGGAGGGAAAGAGGTGTTCACCCAGAATCAGGCCGTGGTTCCGCGCGGTCGACCCGGTCATCGTCAGGTAGACGCCGAGTCCAACATCGGCGATTGCGGCTTCCTCCTCTCTATCGTCGTCGGGGTACGCGAAGGTGATGTTCTCCAGAGGGCGCGTCCCGAGGACGGCCTCGACGAGGCGCTCGTACCGGGGCGAGATGCAGAGCCGACCTTCGTAGTCGGCGACGAACCCGCGATCCAGTTCCGCACCCGGTGGCAGGACTTCCGGGCGGGCCATCAGCGTGTGATACACCGTGTCACCGAGTCCCGAGACGACGCGGACGTCGGTGTCCATCGGATCGATCCGGGCGTTGACATCACTGATCGACGCGACGCCCTCTGGTTCGAGTTCGACGACCTCCTCTAAGACGAGATCGGCGCTGTCGAAGCCGAGCGCGAACTCGTGTGTCCGCAGCGCGCGAAACGGCTCCTCGCGGCCGACGAACTGCACCGGAATGCCGGCGACGTCGACCGTGAGGCTGTCGAAGACGATTCGCCGAGGCATCCCGTCCCGTTGATCGCGGAGGAGCGTGTACTCCGGAGCGTAGGCGTCTTCGAGGTCGGAGTACGTCGCGAGCCGCTGGTAGACGTCCGCCGCGGGTTCCGTGTTACCCTTCGTGATCGCCTTCTCGTGGCGCAGCGTCGAGATGATCTCGTCGGCCTGCTCCGACCGATCGCTGACGTCTGCGACGCGCTCGAGGACGGCTTCGAGGGGACGACCCTTGCGTGGGACGGCGACGCGAATCGCCTCCGTCTGACTCATTATCGGTGTCACGCGACGGCGCGCTAAACCGATTGCGCTTCGACGGAGCGCAGGAGAACCGAGCCGACCGCGGGCGGGATCATTCGTCGTCGCTCGGGCCGGGACCGAACGCGCTGTTGAGCCGTTCGCGGAACTCCATCAGCACCTCGATGTCGGACTCGACGGACTCGAGGCGGTCGAGTTCCGCCGAGAGTGAATCGATCTCCGCGCGGAGGTCGGCGACGTCGGCATCGATCGACTCGCGGGTATCGACGATGTCGGCGTCGAGGGCGGCGATGTCCTCGCGTACGTCACCGACCTCCTCGTCGAGGGTGGCAACCCGGTCGTCCGTCGCCGCGAGTCCGCCGGCCACCTCGTCCACGTCGGAAGCCACGTCGTCGACGTCGTCCGCGAGCGCGTCTACATCCGCGGCGACATCGGAGACGTCCCGGTCGACGTCGTCGAGACGGCCCTCGATCGCGTCGGCTTGCTCCCGGAGATCAGCGACCCCGGCCGCGGCGGCAGTAGCAGTCTCGTCGACGTCTGTGAGTTCCGACTCGGTCTCGTCGATGCGGCTGTCTACCTCGTCGACGTCCCTGCGGACCGCAGAGATGTCGTCGCGGATCGACGCTCGGTCAGCTTCGGCCGCGCTGATCTCCGCACGGAGGTCGTCGAGTTCGTCCGCAACATCTGAGAGTTCGGTGTCGACGCGCTCGACGAGTTCCGCACCGGTTCCTTCCTCGTCGATGAACTCCGCAATCGCGTCGGCGTAGGCGTTGAGGTCCTCCATCTGCGCCTGGATGCGGCGGATCCGCACGTCGGCGCTGCGCGGGAGTCCGGCGTCGGTCTCGCGACGGAGCGTCTCGAGGTCGCTGTCGTCGACTTCGCCGGCCCTGATCTCTGCGGCGAGCGTCGCGGCGAGTCCACGCTCGGACGCCACAACGTCGGTGTCGGCTTCGGACTCCGCAGCGGTTCCGGCGACGGTGGTCGCTGCGGCCGCGTCTGCCTCGACGTCGGTCTCGGCTTCTATGTCGACGTAGTCGTCTTCGACCGTCGGTTCGCCTGCGTCCGATTCTACCGCGTCTGCGTCCGCGTTGGCCTCGGTCGGTTCGGCCTCCGATCCCTCCGCCGCGCTGGGTTCAGATTCGGTGGCTTCCGCCGCCGCGCTGGATGCTGTCTCGTGGGCTTCCTCTACCGTACTAGGTTCAGGCTCGGCCGCCCCAGCAGCGGCCGCGGATTCGGCGTCTGCCGGAGCGTCGGCGTCGGTCGCCGCTTCGTCCACAGTGATCGGTCGCACTGTCGGCTCCTCCGTCGGCCTGACCGCGGGCGTCACGTCGGAGGTGACAGACCGGGGCATCGGAGTCGATGTGTCGCTGGGCTCGACGGCGGGAGCTGGTTCGCTGCCGTCGGTCTCGGCCGCTGAGTCGGCCTCGACAGCCGAGTCTGCGTCGGACCCCTCCTCTTCGGAGGCGGCGTCGTGCGCTTCGGGTGATACGTCTGCTGGTTCAGCGTCGGGAGCGTCGTCGAGATCGCTCTCGGGCGCTGGTGTGTCTTCGACGACCGGCTCGTCGGCGGCGTCCACGTCGACAGCGGGATCGTCCGCTACTGTGGGTTCGGCTGGCTCGCCACCCGCCGGTTCGGCGTCGCCAGCGAGTTGACCGCGGCCCTGTAGCGCGTCGCGGACGAGTTGGCTCCGATCCGAACCCAGGATGTCTTCGACGTTCGAGCCGCGCTCCTCGGGCGTCTCGTCCGGGTGTGGGGGTCGTTCGAGAATCGGCTCGCCGAGGAACCGTTCGACATCGCTCGAACCCTCCAGGCGGATCCCGTACACTGTGGTGACGCGCTCTGTCGGTTCGAGCGTCCGCTCGTACTCGACGCGGTGGTCCTTGTACGCGGTCCAGTTCTCACTCTCGTAGTCGGGGTGGAACCCGACTCCCTCCATCGGGAACTCTTCGGGGATGGTGTCGATGATGCGGATGTGAACGGGGTCGTCGCTCTCGGATACCAATCGGAACTTGATCGCTGGAACGGGAAAATCCTCGCCGGCGAACGTTTTCTCGACGCGTACCTCCTCGTCGGAGACGGAAACCGTCCGGTTGGCGTCGGGGTCGTGGCTCATACGGCTTCGTACCCGAACAGTTCACATAAAACAACCGGGGAAAATACCGCGTTTGAGAACTCGGAGCAAGTCTTTTTCTGTTATCCACTCGAGCGACGAATGATGGCAACCGACGACGACGCGTCGGGAGCCGATCCTGAGGGGGATGGCACAGACGCGTCGGGGGGCGACGGGGAAAAGTCGCTGTCGACCCTCCAAGGGAGCGCCGTCGATCGGGACACCGAGAACGAGGAGGTAGGGGAACTCCCGGCGACCGACGGCGACCGCCGCGCGATCGATTCGACCGCGCAGCCGCCGGCTCAGCCCGACGAGCGTTCGGACTCGGACAAAGACGGCGATGCGACCGACGAAGCGACGACCCCAACCGACGAGGAGACGACCGAGACAGACGAAGCGGAGTCGAGTTCCGGCCCAGCAGTCGTCCGCGGCGAGTACACCTGGGCCGACTTCCTCGACGAGTACGGCGTCGACGGCGACGTAGAAACGCTCTACCGTGGGCTCGACCCGCGCGAAGTCGACACCGCCGACGACGAAAGGGAACCGAGCGGGCGCTGGGACGACGGCGAGCCAGTGGAAGTGCCGACGCCGACGCGCGAGGACTGGGACGAGGTGAGCCTCGATCCCGAGTCGTATCTCGCCTTTCATCCCGTCGAGGCCGACGACGAGGTCAGTGAGGCCCTCGACGAAGCGGTTCGAGTCCACCGCGAGTTCGAGGCGTTCTGCGATCCCGAGACGACGCCGGTCGTCAAGGACGTCTGGCTCTGGGAGCACTACAAGCGCGAGTATTACTACGAGGACGACGGCTCGCGACCGCGCGACCGGGACGGCGAGATCGAGTGCTTCGACGCGACTGAGGCGCTCGGCTTCGATCCCGACGACATCGAGAGCGTCCTCGGTCACGGCAATCAGCGGGCGACCGAACTGCAGGAGCTCGTCGACGAGCGGACCGTGGACGTCGATCCCGAGTTCGACGAGGGCGCGTTCTTCACCGACGGGCGGGGCGCGACGACGGTCGTCAACCGCTACGACCTCGAGAAGACCGTCCCGATGGAGAAGAAGGGACACTTCCGGGAGGTCGAGCGCTACTGGGTCAACGAGCCCCACTCGTTCGTGATCATCTTTCACTCCCGGAAGGAGAACGAGAAGAAGTACTACGTGATCGAACCCCACCAGAACCGGATCGAGGCGGATCTCACGGAGTTCCTCACCGGCAAACTGCGCACGGCGATCAAGTACGACGACGAGAGCGTAGACGACGACACGCCCAACACGCGACGGCAGGTGATCGAACAGCAAGCGCTCGAACTGCTCGAGCGGTACAATCTGTACAAGACGCCTGACCGACCGCACCAGGCGGGGCTGTCGACCCTCGCGTCGGGACCGACAAGCGAGACTGACGAGGGCGATAGCTTGCTGTCGGGCTTCGACGTCGGCATCGGGAGGGGCGGTGAGGACACGACCGGGAACACGAGCGGCAACGACACGCAGCGAAAGCGACGACTCGCGTCGGTCGCGCGGGCGCTGGGCCTCCGCGAAGGGTCGCTCGGCGGACGGTTCGACGATCTGTTCGATTCGTCGCCGTCGACCGGCGAGAGCGACCCCTCGCTCGAAGGGATCGCGGCCCGACCCGAACCGGCCGTGCTGGCGGAGGATTCGACCGACCTGACGGACTACCAGGTCGAGAAGTTGCTGTATGCGCTCCGCCGGGACTTCATCGGCTACGAGCGGATCGACGGCATCAAACACGACGTGAACGTCGAGGACATCTCCTGCGACGGCTACAACTCGCCGGTGTTCGTCTATCACTCCGACTACGAGCAGATCATCACCAACGTCTATCACGGCGAGGAGGAACTCGACGACTTCGTAGTCAAACTCGCCCAGCGTTCGGGGAAGGGGATCTCGAAGCGCCGCCCGCAGGTCGACGCGACGCTCCCGGACGGGTCGCGGGCGCAACTGACGCTCGGGCGTGAGGTCTCCGACCACGGGACGAACTACACGATCCGGCAGTTCAAGGACGTCCCGTACACGCCGATCGACCTGGTGAACTGGAAGACGTTCTCCTTAGAGGAGATGGCGTTCCTCTGGCTCTGCATCGAGAACGACAAGAGCCTGATCTTCGCCGGCGGGACCGCGTCGGGGAAGACGACGTCGCTGAACGCGGTCTCGCTCTTCATCCCCTCGAACTCGAAGATCGTCTCCATCGAGGACACCCGAGAGGTCGAACTGCCCCAGCGGAACTGGGTCGCCTCCGTCACCCGGCCGTCGTTCAGCGACGACGACCGCGGCGACGTCGACGAGTTCGACCTCCTCGAAGCGGCGCTGCGGCAGCGCCCAGACTACATCGTGATGGGCGAGATCCGCGGCGAGGAGGGGCGGACCCTCTTTCAGGTGATGTCGACGGGGCACACCACCTACACCACGTTTCACGCCGACAGCGTCGGCGAGGTGCTCAAGCGGTTCACCACCGACCCGATCAACGTCTCGAAGACGATGTTCACCGCGCTGGATCTCGTCTCAGTACAGACCTCGACCCGGGTGCAGGGCGACAAGGTCCGGCGGAACAAGGCCCTGACCGAGATCAACCACTACGACGCCGAGAACGACGAGATCAACGTCCAGGACGTCTACCAATGGCAGGCCGAGGGCGACGAGTTCCTGAAGATGGGCTCGTCGAACACCTTAGAGGACATCCGGTTCGACCGCGGGTGGACCCGCGAGACGCTCGACGACGAACTGTTCAAGCGCCACGTCGTCATCGCGTACCTAATCGATCGCGGTCTCAACACCTACACCGAGGTCGCGGCGACGCTGCAGGCGTTCATCAACGATCAGAAGACGATTCTCGCGCTGATGGCGCGGGACGAACTCGAACGGAGTCTCGAAGACCTCCGGGAGATGGAGTCGGTCCAGATCGACGTCGACCCCGAGAAGGAGGAGATGGTTCCGCGGCCGAACCCGGGCGAGGACGTCCGAGACCTCTGTCAGGAGATCCTCGAACGCGCCGAATCGGAACTGTGGCCGGAGTACCGCGACCTCGAGGACGTCGACGTCGCAGACGCGCTCCTCGACGTCGATACCGCGCCCGACGTCACCGCCGCGATGGGTGACCACCCGCAACTCGACGCGCTCGAAGAGCGGACCGAGACGCCGGAACTCGACGCCGATCCGGACGGCGAGGAGATGAACGCGCTCGAATCTGACGACGACGGGCCGCCGGCGCTCGACGCACCGAGAGACGATGGGACGGCTGGTGACGACGGTGGGGCACGAGATGTTGTCTCCAGTAGAGACGACGATGTGGCACAGGAGGGCGACGACACAGTGGCCGCATCCGGCGACATTCTGACATCCGAATCCGAAGACGATGCACTGACCGCCACCAGCGACGAGAGGGCGAAAGCATCCGGAGACGAACCTATCGACACAGTGGAAGCATCCGGAGATACGGCGAAAACGCCTGGAAGCGAACCGGGAGAGGTGGCGGATTCGCCCGGTGATGAGTCCGGCGAGACGGCGCAAGCGTCCGGAGGCGAACGCAGCGACATAGTCGAAGGGTCCGATGGTGAACGCGACGAAGTGGCCGGAGCATCCAGTAACGGGCCGTCTGAGGACACGGGCGCTGACGAACCATCACCGGACGACGAGCACGCGGAGCAACCGGCCGGCGGCGAGTCCGACGAGGGACGCTCGTTTCAGGAACTGCTGTCCGAAGGGGCTGCGGCCGCCGAATCGGACGACGAGTCGAGCAGCAGCGTCAACGACGAGGGGGCCTGGGACTTCGGCAAAGTGGAGCGTCCCGACTCGGAGACCGACTCCTGGGACGACGAGACCAGCGCGGACGGCGGCCACCTCGATCGAAGCGGTGACGACGTCGCGGGCGGGACCCACGAGAGCGGATCCAACGGGGACGACACCGACCACGATGCAGACGAGGACGAATCGACCGGAGAGCAGTCCGAGGGCGTCGAGAACGCGGAGGACGAGTCGCAATGAGTCTCGACGTCGACGACGGCGAGGAGTACGACCGGAGCACCGACCCGCTCGGCGACGCCTTCTACCCGGTCTTTCAGTTTCTCTTCGACGAGGACGGCGACTTCGTCGCGGACGTCGGGACGAAACTCGAACAGGCCCGGATGGCCGCGACGGTGGAGTTGTATCTGTCTCGCGCGCTGGCGATCGGCGTACTGGTCGGCGGGGTGCTCTGGGTGGTCGGGTCGCTCGTGAGTTGGGGGCTCTTCGAGTTCGGACTGGTGGACCCGAACGTGTTCAGTATCGGGCTCCCGACCGGGGACGCGGCGACCGCCGAAGCGCTCAACGCGCTCACAGCCCCGGCGGTCACGGTCGTCTCGGGAATCGTCTTCGGGGCGATCGGGTTCGCGATGGGGTTCGGAACGCTCATCGCAGTCCCGTACTCGAGAGCCTCGAGCCGACAGCGGGAGATCAATATGCTGCTGCCCGACGCCATCTCGTTTATGTACGCGCTGTCAGTCGGCGGCCTGAACCAACTCGAAATTCTGGAGGCGATGGCGCGCGCCGACGACACCTACGGGGAGGTCGCAAAGGAGTTCCAGAGCATCGTCCGCGAGACGGAGTACTTCGGGACTGACTACCGGAACGCCATCCGGGATCAGGCGATGACGACGCCCTCGGAGGAACTCTCGCAGTTCCTGACCGATATGCTATCGATCGTCAACTCGGGCGGCAATATGGAGCAGTTCCTCGACGACAAGAAGGAAAAGCACCTCCGCACGGCGAAGCAGGAGCAGGAGACGATCCTCGAGACGCTGGAACTCTTCGGCGAGATGTATATGACGCTGTCGCTGTTTCCGCTGCTTCTCATCATCATCCTCGTCATTATGAGTATGCTCGGCAACGGTCAGGAACGGCTGCTGTATGCGACCGTCTACGCGCTGATCCCGCTCACGGGCGTAGGCTTTCTCGTGCTCGTCTCGACGGTGAAACAGGACGAGCCCGGCGACGGATACCTCCAGCCCGCAAACAGATCTGACCGGCTCGAACAGGTGAACCGGGAGGGGCTCATCCATATGGGGCTGATCGAGAGTTTCGTCGGCGAGTTCCGACTGTTCGATCGGATCCGCAGCCGGGAGGGGACCCACAAGACCCGCGAACTGCTGCGGCGGCCGCACGTCTTCTTCAGGGACCACCCGATGTACACGCTCGTGGTGACCGTGCCCGCGGCGGTGTCGCTGCTCGCGGTGGCAGCCCTCAACGGAGCGGCACCGCTCACCTGGCAGGGGATGCTGGACAGGCCCATCTGGGGGACCTTCGTCTGGTGGTACGTCCCGACGTACGTCGTCGGCGTGCCGCTGGCACTGTTTCACACCTGGAACGTCCGCTCGCGGAACGCGATCACGGGGAAACTCTCAGACGACCTCCGGAAGTTGTCGAGCGCGAACGACACCGGACAGACGCTCCTGGAATCGGTCGAGACCGTCGCTGACACCTCCTCGGGAAAACTCGCTGACGAGTTCGAGGTGATGCACACGAAGGTGAACTACGGGATGAGCCTGCGCGGCGCACTGGTGGAGTTCAACAACAAGTACCACATTCCGCGGCTGGCCCGGACGGTCAAACTCATCTCGAAGGCGCAGGAGGCCTCAAGTCAGATCACCGAGGTCCTGACGACTGCGGCACAGGCCTCAGAGACCCAAGACGACATCGAGCGCGAGCGGAAGTCGCGGACCAGGATGCAGGTAGCGATCATCCTGATGACGTATCTCACGCTGCTGGGTGTGATGGCGATCCTCAAGACGCAGTTCCTCGACGTGATGGCGGGTCTGGCGTCGCAGGCCTCTTCGGCGGGTGGAGGCGGGCTCTCCGGACAGGGGCTGAGTTTCGGCCAGGGCGTCGACACCGCCGTGCTGTCGGTGCTCTTCTTCCACGCCGTCACGCTCCAGGCGGGGCTCTCGGGGTTCATCAGCGGGTACATCCGCGACGCCGACATCGTGAGCGGCGTGAAGTTCCTCGTGGTGCTGCAGACGATTGCGCTCGCCGTGTGGATGGTGGTAGGATGAGTGCGATGCATCAGCGTACCGACCGCAAGCAGCGCACGGAGTCCGGACGCGCACAGACGACAATCGACTTCGCAATCGGCATCAGCCTCTTTCTGGTCGTCGTCGCCGCCGTCGTCGCGTTCGTCCCGGCTATTTTCGCTCCGTTCGAGAGCACCGACGGCCCGCAGACGGCCGATCGGATCGCGACCTCCCTCTCGACGGATCGGCTCGGTGATCCCGCGGAACCGTACGCGCTGAACGAGACCTGCACGAACGCCTTTTTTATCCAGTTGGACAACGGGACGAACGCGCCAGCGACGTGTCAGTTCGACGTAACGGCGGACGCGACGACGGCGTTGTTCGGGCTTCCGGGGACGCGCGACGTGAACGTCTCGATCCGGACGCTCGACGGCGCGCCCGCGAACCGCCCGGGCGGCGAGTACGTCGCCGGCCCGCCGGTCTCGGAAGCGAACGCCGTGAACGCCGCACAGCGGATCGTCAGGTTCGACGGTGAGACCTACCGACTACTCGTGAGGGTGTGGTGATGGACCGCGCACAGGCCCACACGCTGGAAGCGATCACCGCCGCGATGATTCTCGTCTCGAGCCTCGTCTTCGCGCTGCAAGTGACGGCCGTGACGCCCCTCACCGGGAGTACGTCGAGCCAGCACATCGAGAATCAGCAGGGCGCTGTCGCCGAGGGACTGCTCACCACCGCCGAGGAGAACGGTACGCTGACGTCGACGCTCCTGTACTGGAACGACTCTGAGGAGTCCTGGCACGGTGCGACCGGGGACGGGTACGTGGGGGGTGCACCGCCGACAGCGTTCGGTGCAGCCCTCGACGACGCGCTTTCTGAACGTGGCGTCGCTTTCGATCTGACGATGCACTACGTCGATGCGTCCGGAACCCGCCGGAGTCAGGCGATCGTTGATCTCGGTGAACCGAGCGACCACGCCTCGTCGGCGACGCGGCTGGTCACGCTCGAAGACGACGACCGACTCCGGGCGCAGGACGGATCGGTCTCGGGAACGACGCTCGAGAACGCCTCCTACGTCGTCGGCGACACGGTGCCCGAGCAGAATCTGTACGCAGTCGTGGAAGTGGAGTTGGTGGTATGGCGGATCTGAACGGCGTCCGCCGGGGCGGTGCCGGCACCGACCGGGGCCAGCTGCTGCTCGTCGGCGCGCTCTCGCTAGCGGTGCTCTTCGTCGCGCTCGCACTGCTTCTGAACACCGCCATCTACACGGGGAACCTGGCGACGCGAGAGGCCGGCATCGGGGGGACGGAAGCGGTCGAGTACGTGTCGGCGTCGCAGGATGGCGGGATCGCCGCAATCGAGTCAGTGAACCGCCGCAACGCCAGTTCGCACGCGACGCTGTACACCGCGCTCCGCGAGACGATGGCGGCCTGGGACGACACCGCCGCGCATCACCGGGCGGTGAACGGCGACGCGGCCGACGTCGACGTCGTCGGCACGACGAACGGGACGCGAATCCGACAGCGCGATGCGAACCGGAACTTCTCCAGCGTCGGCGGCGCGCCGGACTGGACAGTCGTCGACGGCGCGATGGGGATCCGGTCGATCCGGTTCGAGGTCGACGCCGCACGGCTCAAAACCGGCCCGACCAACAGTTTCCGGATGGACGTCTCCTCGGCGGATGGGACGCGGAGCCTCTCTCTTTACAACAATTCCACGGACGATCCGCGGGCCCTGATCGACGGACCCGCAGGGACGGCGACCTGCCCTGCCGGATCGGCACCGGGTGGGACGTTCGTCGTGGACGTCGCGAACGGTTCCGTCGGCGGCGCGTCGTGTCCGGCGCTGACCCGACTGGACGACACCAGCGGCACCGTGACCGTCGAGTACGCCGATGGCGACGTCGCCGGTGGAAGGTACTCGATTGTCGTCAACGGGACGAGTTCGTCGCTGTCGCTGCCGGGACTCGCGTCACCGGGAACGGGCGATCCCGACTGGACGGACGCGGTTTACGCCGCGTCGATCCGGGTCTCCTACCGGACCCCACAGATGGAGTACACGACGACGGTGGAGGTGGTGCCCGCGTGATGCGGAATCGCGCGGTCTCGATCACGGTCAACTACGTGATCGCGCTGGCGATCACCGCGGTGCTCATTTCGGGGCTCCTCATCGGCGCTGGCGGCTACGTCCAGGATCAGCGCGAGGCAGTCGTGCGCGAAGAACTGCGCGTCGTCGCCGAGCAACTCGTCGCCGGAATCGACGACGCGGATCGATTGGCGCGAGTCGGTGACGCCGGCACCGCTCGCGTCGGCGTCGATCTCCCCGAGCGGGTCGCCGGCGAGACGTATCTGATCGAGGTGACCGAAGTGCGAGCACCCGGAGCGAACCCGTCGCGGCACGATCTGAGACTCCGCTCCTCGCAGACCGACGTGACCGTCACGCTTACGACTTCGACCGTTGTGGATCTCACCGAAACCACGGCCACCGGGGGATGGACCGTGGTCAGACTCGATACCGAGGGAGGGAGTCAGGCGCTCGTACTCGCCGAGGGCAATGCGTCGTCGACGTTAGCGCTGACGGCACCCGAGGCGAATCCGGGGCAGGGGGCACTCGTATGACACACCGCGCACAGTCGTCAAACATCGGACTCGTGCTGCTGCTGGCACTGACGATCACGAGCGCCGGCGTCGTTGTCGCCGTCGGCGGTACAGCCCTCGGAGACGTCCAGGAGGAGGCCTCGAACGATCGTGCTGCTCACGCGATGACCCTCCTCGACGCGCGGACGGCCGTGGTCGGACTGGGAGAGGGGTCCGTCCAGACGGTCCGACTCGGGCGGTCGAGCGACGGTCGGTACACTGCCGAGGCCGAGAGCGGGTGGCTGCGGATCAGACATACGAACTACACGGGCACGTCGACTGAGGAGGTCTACAACGCCTCACTGGGATCCGTGTCGTACCGGAGCGGCGATACGACGATCGCGTACCAGGGCGGTGGTGTCTGGCGACACCGCAACGGGGGGACGACGATGGTGTCGCCGCCGGAGTTCCACTACCGGGGCACTACTCTGACGCTCCCAGTTCTCCGGATCCGATCTGACGACGCGGCGAGCGGCGGGGCCACGGCGACGATCCGACGCACCGAGGAGACGACCCGGATCTTCCCGAACGAGACCGCCGCGGTCGGCACCGGCGACGGTGCTCCGTACGACGTCGATAACCCGGACGGATCGACTCGGCAGTACAGGAACCCCGTCCGCAACGGTACCGTCTCCGTGACGGTCCACAGCCAGTTCTACCAGGGGTGGGCTGACTACTTCCGCACGCGGACGACCGGGAGCGTCACCGTCGACGACGGTAACCGCACTGCGACGGTGGTGCTCGAGACGACGCGCGGTATCGGACAGTTCGACCTCCCGGCGAAGGGCGAGAGCCTCTCCGTTCGCGGGATCGCCAAGCAACACGCCGTTACCGACTTCCAGGTCAACGTCAAGAAGGGGAGTGGGACCTTCAACAACCTCGACTTCTCGTTCTACATCCAGGACGGCTCGAAGTCCTGGGAGACGCTCGTCGAGGTCCCGAACGGGATCGGGAACAGTTACTGTCCGAGCGAATCGCCCGCCGTCCAGTTCCCGGTGCGGATCTACTACTACGATTCGTCGACGCCGGAAGGCGTGCACCTGTGGGAAAACGAAACAGTCAGTTCGAACAGTGGGCCGGTGCAACTCGGCTGCGACGGTAACGATATGATCATCGAGGTCGATTTCACCGCAACGAGCCAGACGTTCACGTACAAGGACGGGGAGTTCAATGAGGACACAGCACTTGACTGGGAGGCGTACAACGACTCGGCCACACAGGCACCGAGTCCGACTTCGTTCAACCACACCGGTGACGATGGCGAGAACACGACGTACCAGTTCGGGGATACGCAGAACTTCCGGATCCTCACCCGGCACTACTTCGCTACGTTCGACTCCGACTTCGAACTCACGGTCTCTCACGGGCCGGGGAACCGCGGGACAACCCAGATCGACACCAGCGCATCGGGTGGAGAACTCCGCTACGATGCCGTCGCTGGGGGCTCGTACATCACGTATCTGCACGTGACCGAGAACAACGTGAGCGTCGCGCTCGATTGAGTCGGCAGGGAGTCTGAATCGTCCGCTACCGCGGGAAGCGCTCGGTGACGCTGACGACGCCGTTGCCGACCTCGATTACGGCCGTCCGGTCGGGCGCGTCGCCGATACGACACCGGCGGCGAGTCTCCCGCGCGTCGTCGAGCGACGCTCGAATCTCGTAGACGCCGGGCGGAAGCGTGTTGATCTCGCTCTTCACCGCGCCCGCTTCGAGCCTGTACTGCGCCTCGAAGACCGTCTCGCCGTCAGGCGCGTACACGCCCACGTCGAGGTCGTGTGCCATCTGATGTTCGTAACTCCGGACGTGAAGATCCTCGCTGTTCAGCGCCAACCGGTCGGTCATAGAATCGTCCTGCGGGGTCGCGGTCGCGTCGGTCCGCGCGGAGGGGGATCGCATCGTCTGTTGGGGGGCCATATCACCGTAATGGAGTGCAATTCACATATACCCATCTGAGGCTCAAACCGTCGTTTGAGTCTCAGTCACCGCGGAACGCCCGCTACTCGAACGACGTCGTGATGCGGGTCCACACGATAGTGACTCGCTCGACCCCGGAGATGGTACACGAGGTCGTCCCGGGCGTGCCGGCGGTCGGGGGAGTCACCTCGGTACACGTGAAGCCGAGCGACTCGTAGTGACGGGCCCACGCGTCCGTATACGGGCTGGTCACGTTCACCCGGACGGAGTGGTTATCCGGGTTCGCCTCGTCGTAAAACACCCGGGACCCGGTAGTCGCCATCCGGACCCGGACCGTTCCGGAGCCACCGACGGCACCCGAACCGACGTGCTCCTGCTTGACGAGTCGCAGCAGGAGTCGATTGTCGTCGACGACAATGGGTGCATCCCGGACGACCGTCGCGCCGCCGCGTGCGCTGTCGCGGAGCACCGCGCCGTTGCTGAGTCGGATCTCGCCGCCGGATTCGACGTCGTAGACGATCGGACTCAGTCGGTAGTCCCACGACTGCGGAGTACCACCGCCGCCGGGATCGACAGTTACGTTCATTTCGGCGTCGCTCGCAGCCCTGATCGTCGCGCCGGCAATCTTGACCTCAGTCCCGCGGCTCGGCGCGCCCTCGAACAGATCTCGGACGTTGTCCGCCAGAACGTCGAACGCCCGCTGTGCGTTATCGACCTGCTCGGCGTCGCGGGTGGCTTCGAGTTCGGAGACGCCGACGGCGTAGACCGTCCCGACGCTGGCGACCACGAGCGAGAAGACGAGGACAAAGCTGACAGTCTCGCTCACGCCACGGTCGCCGTCGCAGCGCATACCTGCAGTTTCGCGCTGACGAGGTTAAGTGTGCTGTCGTTTCGACCCGCACCGACCCGATCGTTTATGTTCGATGACGCGACCACACCCGCAGTGACCTAGCGTTCGTCTCACGTCGTATCGCGGGTGTTCGGCACAGCGGCGTGAGGGCGTCGGTATGTGCGGCCGGCGAGCGAGTGCCGACTGTTCGCCACGGGGCCTCGATAGCGGCGGAACTGTTGAGGCGTGACAATCGGACGAGGGCGTCGCCAGTCGACAGCGACACATCGGTCAGTAACTCGTCATCGGCCTAGAACGTCGGTCAGTGGTCTCGAACGGGGTGACAAAACGAACCGGGGGCGCTCGATCAGTCGTCGCTGGTCTGTGCAGCGGTCGGGCTGTCTTCACCAGCGACGGCGTTCGCCGCGGGCGGGAGTTCCTTCCGGACGTCGTCGCGGGCGCGCTCTTTGATGACCTCGGCGTAGGCGTCGGGCATCACCTTCACGAAGTCGCCCACGACCTCGCTCCAGTCGTCGAGCATCCACTGCGCGCGGTCGCTGTTGGTGTAACTCGCGTGGTTCTCGATCAGCCGACGGAGCATCTGGAGGTCCGAGTCGTCCAGTTTCGTCGAGAGCGACACCATCCCCGTGTTGGTCTTCGACTCGAACTCGTCGTCGGGGTCATAGACGTACGCGATGCCGCCGGACATCCCGGCCGCGAAGTTGCGGCCAGTGTCGCCGAGCACCGCAACGACGCCACCGGTCATATACTCACAGCCGTGATCGCCAACGCCTTCGACGACTGCCTTCACACCGGAGTTGCGGACGGCGAAGCGCTCGCCGGCAACCCCGTTGACGTAGAGTTCACCCTGGGTCGCACCGTAGAGTGCCACGTTGCCGATGAGGACGTTCTCGTCGGCCTCGTATGCCGCGTTCTCCGGCGTCTCAACGACGATACGGCCGCCGGAGAGGCCCTTCCCAAGGTAGTCGTTGGCCGCACCAGTGAGATCCATCGTTACGCCGCTCGCGAGGAACGCACCGAACGACTGCCCGGCAATGCCGTCGAAGGTGCAGTGGATCGTATCGTCCGGAAGCCCGTCGTTGCCGTGGGCTCTGGAGATCCGGTTCGAGAGCATCGCTCCGACCGCGCGGTCGACGTTCGAGATGTCCGAGTCGATTGCGACGGGGTCGCCGGATTCAAGCGCCGATTCGGCGCGCTCGATGAGTTCGTGATCGAGTTGGGCCTCCACGCCGGCGTGAATCTGCTCTTCAGTCTTCCGGCGCGAGTCGCCGGACGGTTCGGCGATGACGTCCGAAAGGTCGAGATGCCGGGCCTTCTCGTGGTCGGTCTCGCGCTGGGTCAACAGCGACGGCCGGCCGATCATCTCGTCAAGCGAGGTGAAGCCGAGGTCGGCCATAATCTCGCGCACTTCCTGCGCGATGAACGTCATATAGTTGATGACGTGATCCGGCTGCCCCGGGAAGCGGTTCCGGAGTTTCTCACGCTGAGTGGCGACGCCGACGGGACAGGTGTTTTCGTGGCACTGTCGGGCCATCACACAACCCGAGGTGACGAGCGAGGCCGTCCCGAAGACGTACTCTTCGGCACCGAGCAGGGCGCCGACGGCGACGTCGCGGCCGGTCTTCATCCCGCCGTCGACGGTGACACGGATACGGGATCTGAGATCCGTGGCCCGCAGCATCTGGTTCGCCTCTGCGAGGCCCAGTTCCCACGGCAGGCCGGCGTTCTTGATCGACGTCTTCGGCGACGCGCCGGTCCCGCCGTCGTGGCCCGAGATGTGGACCACGTCGGCGTTGGCCTTCGCGACGCCGGCAGCGATCGTGCCGATTCCGGCCTCCGAAACCAACTTCACGTTGATGTCGGCTTCAGGGTTCGCCGCCTTGAGATCGTGGATGAGTTGCTTGAGATCCTCGATCGAGTAGATGTCGTGTAACGGCGGCGGCGAGATGAGGCCGACGCCCGGCGTCGCGAAGCGGACGTGCGCGATCATCTCGTTGACCTTCTTGCCGGGGAGGTGGCCACCTTCGCCGGGCTTCGAGCCCTGGGCCATCTTGATCTGTATCTCCTCGGCGTTGGTGAGGTACTCGGAGGTGACGCCGAAGCGGCCGGACGCGACCTGCTTGACGTAGCACTCTTTCTCGGTGCCGAAGCGTTCTGGCGGTTCGCCGCCCTCACCGGTGTTAGACTTGGCCCCGAGGCGATTCATCGCGATCGAGTTGTTCTCGTGGGCCTCCGGGGAGAGGCTCCCGAGCGACATCGCCGCTGTGGAGAACCGTTCGACGATGTCTGCGACGGGTTCGACCTCTTCGACCGGGACGGGGTCTCGATCGGAATCGAACTCGAGCAGGCCGCGGAGCGTCTGTAACTCCTCGCTCTGGTCGTTGATGAGTTCGGCGAACTCCTGGTACTTCTCGTAGTCGCCCGACCGGACCGCCTGCTGGAGTGTGCCGACCGTCTGGGGGTTCCACTGGTGGTGGATCCCGTCGGAGCGGTGCTCGTACTCGCCCTGCCGATCGAGTTGCGGATCGTCGCCGTAGGCGACGGTGTGACGAGTCAGGACGTCTTCCTCGATCACGTCGATGCCGATACCTTCGGTCCGGATCTCCGTGCCCTCGAAGTACTCGGCGACGAAGTCGGAGTCGAGGCCGACGGCCTCGAAGATCTGTGCGCCCTGGTAGGACTCGACCGTCGAGATGCCCATCTTGGCCATCGTTTTCAATAGGCCGTCCTCCAGCGCTTTCTTGTACGCCGCGATTGCGTCGCTCTTGTCGGCGCCGTCGGGACCGGCCACCATATCTTCGATCGTCTGGTAGGCCAGGTAGGGGTTCACCGCGTCCGCGCCATACCCGACGAGCGTCGCGAGATGGTGTACCTCGCGGGGGTCGCCCGACTCGATCACGAGTCCGGCGTGGTTGCGGTACCCGTTCCGGACGAGACTGTGGTGGACAGCGCCCGTGACCAGGAGGCTCGGGATGGCCACTCGGTCGGGGCCGACGTTCCGATCCGACAGCACGAGGATGTCCGCGCCGTCTTCGATGGCGGTCGCAGCATCGTCGCGGACGCGTTCGACTGCGGCTTCGAGGTCGGTCCCGCGCTCGTAAGTGATATCGACGATCGTCGATTCCATCTGATCGTCGTCGTCGCCGAGCGATCTGATCCCGTCTGTTTGTGCGTCTGTCAGGACAGGCGAGTCGAGAACGAGTTGTCGGGCGTGTTCGGGCGACTCGCTGAGGAGATTCTTCTGGGCTCCGAGTCGGGATTCCATCGACGTGACTAACTCCTCGCGGATGTAGTCCAGCGGCGGGTTGGTGACCTGTGCGAATAGTTGCTTGAAGTACGTGAACAGCGGGCGGTTGAAGTCCGACAGCACCGACAGCGGCGTATCATCACCCATCGAGCCGACGGGGTCTTTCCCGTCTTTCGCCATCGGCTCGATCAGGTGACTCAACTGGTCGTGTGTGTAGCCGAACGCGGCCTGCGCCGCGCGGAGGTGCTCAACTTCGTTTTGGGGGCCATACTCGTCGCTGTCTGCCAGTTCGTCGAGTCGGCGCTGTTCGGCTTCAACCCACTCGCCGTACTTGTCGTCGGTCAGCGACTCGAAGACCTCGTCGTCGGGGATCACTCGCCCCTCTTCGGGGTCGGCGACGAACAACTGGCCGGGCTGGAGTCGGCCGCGCGTCTCGATCTCACTCGGGTCCGTGTCGAGCGCGCCTACTTCGCTGGCCATCACGAGCGAGTTGTCCGTCGTGACGTCGTAGCGGCAGGGCCGCAGTCCGTTGCGATCCAGCACGGCCGCGACGCGGTCGCCGTCGGTCGCAGCAACGAGCGCGGGGCCGTCCCACGGTTCGAGCAGCGAGGCGTGGTAGTCGTACCAGTCGCGCCGGTCCTCGTCCATCCGCTCGTCGCCGCGGTACGCTTCGGGGATGAGCATCCGGAGGACGTGCGGAAGGTCTCGACCGCCCTGTAGGAGCAGTTCGACGGCGTTGTCGACGGAGGCAGTGTCGGACTGATCCGGGTCGTTGATCACCGGCTTCAGCGTCTCCAGGTCGTCGCCGAAGTCGGGGTGTTCGAGGTTCGTCTCCCGGCTCCGCATCCAGTTGATGTTGCCCTGGATGGTGTTGATCTCGCCGTTGTGGATGGTGTGTCGGTACGGGTGCGCGAGGTGCCACGCGCCGAGCGTATTTGTCGAGAACCGTGCGTGGACGAGCGTGAGGGTCGTCTCGAGTCGTTCGTCGCCGAGGTCGAGGTAGTAATCGGCGAGTTGATCGCCCTTCAGGAGGCCCTTGTACACGAGCGTCTTCCGGGAGAGCGAGCAGATGTAGAACCGTGCTGCACCCGCCGAGTCGAGTTCGTCGACTTCGTTTTCGACCGCGCGGCGCGCAACGTACAGCGCTCTGTCGAACTCGTCGGTGGTGAGTTCAGCGTTCGGAACAACAAAAGCCTGCCAGACATCGGGTTCGGATTCGAGAGCGGTAGCCCCGAGATCGGAGTTGTCCGTCGGTACGGTACGCCAGTGGCGTACGTTCAGCCCGTGCTCCGAGAGAACGCGCTCGAAGATGGAGATAAGTCCCTCACGGGCGGCGTCGTCCTGCGGCATAAAGATTGAGCCGACGGCGTACTCGTCGGGAAGTTCGGCATCGACGACGGCGTCGAAGAACTCGTCGGGGCGCTGTATCATAATCCCGGCCCCGTCACCGGTATTTTCTTCAGCACCGGTGGTACCGCGATGTTCCAGATTCTCCAGGAGTTCTAGGCCGTCTACTACAGTTTCGTGCGATTTGCCACCGTCGAGGTCGATGACGGCCCCGACGCCGCAGTTAGACCGCTCGTCTGTCGGGTCCGCGAGTCCAACGGACTCGCCAGTCTTGTGTTTGTGTGGCTTGGTCATAGATACGCTTGTCACTGCCCCGTAAAGGACCTTCTCCTGTAAGCATAATGGTTCACTAACCACATATAAGGTCATTATTGGGATATGTATTTCGCCGGTACGGGAACGACGTTCAACGAACCGAGCCGCGACTGTCAGAGTATCGTACAGAACGGGCGTGTGCAAGGCCGTTACCTCGGAGTCGCCGGCGACGAGGCCTCGACGACGTCGGTGAACTCGAAGCGCGCGCCGCCGTCCCGGCTGTCGGTGATACGAACGTTCCACTCGTGTGCGTCGGCAATCTCCCGTACGACCGCCAGGCCGATTCCGGTCCCGTCTTCGGTTGTCGAGTATCCGCGGTCGAACACGCGTTCGCGGTTCGTCTCGGCCACCCCCGGCCCGTCGTCAGCGATCGCGAAGCCGTCCGAGAGCACGATAGCTCGGACCGTGGTCCCGCCGTGTTCGATTGCGTTCGAGAGGAGGTTCTCGAGCAGTTGTCGGAACCGATCGGGGTCGGCATCGATCGAACCCAGTTCGTCGTCGATTTCGAGCGACATCGGGTGTTCTGCGCCGCCGGCAATCTCCCAGGCGGCGTCGATCGCTTCCGGAAGTTCGATCGGTTCGACGCTACCGATCGCGTGTCCCTCCCGAGCGAGCCAGAGAACGTCCCCGATGATCCGCTCCATCCGTTCGTGACTCCGTTCGATCCGATCGAAGTACTCCAAGGAGTCGTTCTCGCGCGAAAGTTCGAGGTACCCCTGTGCCGTCGCGAGGGGCGTCTTGAGATCGTGACTGACGGTGCTCGCGAACGCCTCCAGTTGTTCGTTCTGCCGCTTGATTTCACGCTTTTGTGCCTCGTGCTCGCTGACATCGCGTGTGATGACGAGGAACCGATTCCCCTTCTTGAGGTCGAGTCGCCTGACGTGGACCTCGGCGGGAAACGTCGAACCGTCGGCTCTTCGGAAAGTGGTGCTGGCGTGGAGCATCTCGGCGGTGTCGAGCCCTGAGAGAAGTTCTGCCAGTCCCTCGCGGTCGAAGTTCGTATCGACGTCCCAAACTTTCTTGCCGACGAGTTCGTTCTTGGTCGCTCCCATCGACTCGCAGAACCGCTGATTCACATCGAGGATCGTGCCCTCGTCGTCGTGGACGTTGATCATATCCGGGGACTGCTCGAAGAGCGCCTCCAGTCGAGCGGTCTTTCGTTCCAGTTGCCGCTCGCGTTCCCTGCGGTCGCTGATATCGCGGATCGTGCACACGATGTCGCCCTGTTCGGTCTTCGAGAGCGTGTGTGCCTCGGTGAACGTGCTTCCGTCGGCCCTGAGTCCGACAGTTTCACCCTCCCAGAATCCTTGGTTCTCCACCAACGGGAGGATCTCCGATTCGATCCGGTCGACGTCCTCGTCGCGGTAGAGCAGCGACCAGTGTTCGCCCTCCAACTCGGCTGGGTCGTAGCCGTAGATGTCGCCGTACGCGTCGTTCAGGTAAACGAACTGTTCGTCGTCGTTGAGGATGCTGATACCCTCTCTGGCGGTCTCGATGGCGTTGAGATGCCGTTGCTCCTCCCGCTTGGCTCGGGTGCGTTCGACGTTGTTTCGGATCCGGTTCGCCAGCAGTTCGTACTGCTCGCTTCCCGGGTTCTTCTGGAGGTAGTCGGAGACGCCAGCGGAGATGGCTTCGCTCGCGACCTCCTCGGATCCCTTGCCGGTGAACAGGATGAACGGCAGTTTCTCGTCGCGTTTGCGGACCCGTTTGAGGAACTCGATGCCGTCGAGCGTGGGCATATCGTAGTCGCTGACGACGCAATCGACATCGGTCTCCGAGAGGCGTTCGAGTCCCTCGTCGGCCGACGTTGCGGTCTCGACCTGAAATCGGGCATCGATCCGTTCAAGGAAATCCGCGGTCAGGTCGCCGATGCTCGGGTCGTCATCGACGTGGAGCACGCGGATCGAGTCGGTCATCGGCTATCCCCACTGAACGAACAATTATAACAGTTGGGTCTCAGTAGTCTGCAGATGGTTTATATGTTGTCTCTCTGAAATATCGGGCCAACTGCACGGAGTGGCTGCGCCGGCCGGGGGCCCCACGAGCGAACGGCGCGAGTGAGTAAGACATCGGCCGACAAACAACCGAAGGGAGTGCGCCGGCCGGGATTTGAACCACGCCGAGACGGTCCTGCTCGCTTCGCTGCGCGGGCTGCGACTCGTCTAATTCAAATTCCATCAATAATGACTTTCGCTCCGCTCGGCAGAAAGTGCGCCGGCCGGGATTTGAACCACGCCGAGACGGTCCTGCTCGCTTCGCTGCGCGGGCTGCGACTCGTCTAATTCAAATTCCATCAATAATGACTTTCGCTCCGCTCGGCAGAAAGTGCGCCGGCCGGGATTTGAACCCGGGCCATGAGCTTGGAAGGCTCAGGTCCTACCACTAGACCACCGGCGCTCATACGCGATTGCGCTCCGTAACGCGACCAACACGCGTTCATTTCCGGTCCCCGGATAAGGATGTTACTCTTTGGGGCCGGCTGCGGGTCGGTCTAGTCGTCGTCAGCCAGTTCGGGCTGCGGCGACTCGATCGGCGGGGCGCGAGCCTCCGGGAACGCTTCGGCCGCGTCGCGGATCTGGCTGCTGATATCCGGCGTCTCCGCCGCATCGACCGGGCCGTTCTCCCGAATCTCCTCGAGGTCCCGAGGGAATTCCCGCAGGCCGTAGTGGATGTCGATGCCTGCCTGCGCGCCCTTGCCCATCGCGACCGGGATCTGATTGTGTCCGGCCGTGATGTCGCCGACGGCGTAGACTCCGTCGACGCTCGTCTCCATACTCTCGTCGACGGCGACTGTGCCGTCGTCGTTCAGTTCGCAGCCCAGTTGGTCGGGGAGCGCGGCGTTGTAGTTCGAACCGTACATCGGGAACCCGCCGCGATACTCCCGGACGGAGCCGTCTTCGAACTCGTACGCTTCGAGCCAACCGTCGTCGCTCTTGCGCATCCCAGTGATCTCGGCCTCGACGATGTCAATCGGGTGTGCGCGGAGTTGCTCGTCGGTCTCTTCGCTCCACTCGGGCGACTCGCCGCGGAGCAGGACGTCCACGTCGTCGGTGAAATTGAGCATAATCATTGCGACGTGGGCGGCCGCCTCGCCGGACCCCATCACGTAGACCGGACGGTCGATGAACATATACGCGTCACAGTGGAGGCAGTAGTGGAGCCCTTTGCCGGTCCGCGGGACCGGCGGGTCCGGGTGTTCGTCGCTGAAGCCCACGCCGAGGACGACCCGGTCGGCGAGGAACTCGGCGTTGTTTCCGTGGAGGCGGAAGCGGCCGTCGTCGGTTCGCTCAGCATCCACGATGAGGTCGCGGACCACGTCAGCGCCGTAAGATTTCACCTGCTCTTGAGCGGTCTGGAGAAACTCGTTGCCCGACGTCTCCTCGGTGACGCCGATGACGTTGTGCGTATCGAGCATCATCGCCGCTCGCCCGCCGCCGCGGTCGACGACCGCCGTATCGTGTCCCAGTCGCGTTGTGTACAGTGCCGCCTGCAATCCCGCAGGACCGCCGCCGACGACGATGACCTCGTAGTCGCGCACCGTCGGCGTCTCGCTGTCGGCCTCGTTGTCGTTCATTCAAGTACAGGTAGGGGTTCCGCTGACTTAAACGCAGAGTTCCCGTGCGCCGGTATCGACCAGCCGTGAAGCGAACAGACCGATCGACTACGCGGCATCGATCCCGGCTTCCGGTTCGACGACCGCGTAACAGTTTCCGCTCGACACGGTCCGCTCGACCGTCCGAAGGTTACTCGCGTCGAGGTCGGCGGCGAACTCCGACGGGTCGTAGATGTGGTAGAATCGGGGGACTGACTCCCCGCCGGGAAGCGTCCAGGCGACGGTCGTATCGAAGCCCGAGTCGGCGTCGAAGCGGTCGTGGGCGGTCGACCAGACGCCGACGAGGGCCCGGCCACCGGGCGCGAGCACTCGCGCTAACTCGGAGAGGCTGGCGACCCGGCGCTCCCGCGAGCGAAGGTGGTGCAGCGTCGCCACGTAGACCGCGACGTCGACGCTATCGTCGCGCAGCGGCACCGATCCGGCGTCCCCCTCGAGCAGCGTCAGCGAGTCAGCGAATCCGCGCTCGTCCGCACGCTCGCTGGCGGTCGCTATGAGCCCTCCACTGACGTCAATGCCGACGACGCGCGCTGTCACGTCGGCCAGCACTTCGGCGTGCCGACCGTTTCCACAACCGAGGTCGAGGCCGACGGCCGCCCGGTTGGCGCGTTTGGCGGCGTCCACTCCCGCGCCGATGGACGGTGCGGCCCCGTCGCCGAGCGCGTGCAGAGCGTCGTCGTCGAGTCGATCCGCGGTGTCGCGGCCGAGGAACGCAGCCACCTCTGGCCACGGGTACTCGCGCGTCGACGCGAAATGTTCAGCGATTCGGTCGTATGTCGCAGCGACCGGTGCGGGCCCGGGAGCCTCCCCCTCGCCGTCCTCCTCCATACGCGGGGGTGTCGCCGGCGGTACAAAGCCGCGACGGTCGTCAGTCGCCTCGTCGGTTCGGAGGAGATCAACGGCACGAAGCCGAGAAGGCTCACGACGGCGCGAGGCCGAGAAAACTCACAACAGCGCGAAGTCAGGAAAGTTCACAACAGCGCGAAG
>NZ_JBDGQZ010000050.1:0-37108 GCF_042218505.1 Halobellus sp. | reverse complement strand
TCACAACAGCGCGAAGTCAGGAAAGTTCACAACAGCGCGAAGACGATGTAGGTGATCGTCAGCAGCACCGTCGCGTGTTTGACCCCGTCAATCACGCTCCCCTCACCCAGTTGCCCGGCGACGAGTCCCGAACAGACGCCCTGGATCGAGGACACGTGGAAAAAGAGTAGTTTGTACGCGTCGGTGTCGACGGTCTGGAGCCCGCTCAGTGGGCCAGTGCTGACCCCGCCGACATCGCCTACCGTCCCGGTGGCCGACTGGCCCGCCGCTTCGACCGCCGGGATGAACGAGATTGTCAGGGCTCCGACAATTCCCAGAAAGACGAAGAACGAGACGTAGATGACGATGAGATACGTCAGCATCTCCTGTCGGCGCTCCCGACGGAGCCGTCGCATCTCCTGGGCTTCGTCCGCCGCGATGTGAAGCACCGGGCTGATGTCCCCGCTAGCGGACATCGCGTTGCGGATGAGCGTGACAGCCCGTGAGACCGCCGGCGCACGGGCCCGGCGCTCTAACCCCACGAGTGCGTCACTGACGCGTGAGCCCCACCGAATGTCGAGCCACACACGGGAGATCTCGTCCCCCAGCCGACCGAGTTCGGCGTCCGCGAGTCGGCCGAAACAGCCGACGATCGTGACGCCCGCCTCGTTGATACTCGCCATCCGGTCGAGGAAGTCGGGCGTGTCGGCCTCGATGGCGCGGATACGCCGCTTGTTCACTTCGTGCGCGACTGCAATCCCCGCCAGGAGGACGATCGTCGCCTGAACGATCGGCCCGTCGATCGCCTCGACGAGCAGCAACAGCGCGGTCGTCGCTGGTGTCGACCCCGACATTAACGCGGCGATGGCCCCGCGGGTCGCCCCGCCGATCGACAGCGCAACGATGAGCAATCCCAGCGGGAGCGTCACGACCAGCGAGTACGCCGGTCGCCGCAGGACCGTCCCGATGGGGTCCGAGAGTCCCTCTCTGACCGTCCCAATTCGGTCGTAGACCGCGAGCCGTTCCCAGTTCGTCACATCCGCCTTGGAACCACGTGATCGGACTGCCGTCGCGTCCGTTCGGCCGGTGTCGATGCCGCCGTCGCTGCGTTGCGATAGTTCGTCAGCGGTCGCCGTCGAGGCCTCACGTCGACTACTGATGTCCAGATTCGGCTCGGTCAGGTCGTCGGTGTGGTCGCGGGTCCCGATCGTAATGCTCTCGGTGATGCTGTCGACGTAGACGACGAACCCGAACGTCAGCAGCGGAATTGCGAGGTAACTCACGAGTCGGAGAAGCGTGAGCGTGTCCTGAATCACCAGTCCGATCACGACGAGGACCGTGATGAAAAACAGGGGACCGGCGACGAGAACGGTGACGTACACTTCTGCGAACGTCGAAAGAAGATCGAGATACTGCCGCTGTTGGGCTTCGGCCTCCTCCTGGAACCGCTCGTACTGGTCGTGGAGGAAGTCGGAGACGCTCTGGCCGGAGGAGAGGACGCTCGCGAGGTTGCCGGTGAACTCCGATAGGTTTTGACTCGGCGTTCGCTCGGCGGTGTCCTGCAGTGCCGTCAGAATATCCGTGCCGAAGGCGTCGATGTCGCGGATCGTGACGCCGAGTTCGCGCGCCGCCTCGCCGTAGACGTCCTGGTTTCGCGTGAGCGTCCGGAGAACCCCCTGGAACGGCATCCCCGAGCGTGAGAGCGCGTAAATGAACGCGACGGTCCCCGGTAGCGTCGCGTCGATCTCGAGACCGCGGGCCCGTGCGCGCTGATCGAGGTACTGCCACCGCCCCCAGTACACCCCAAGCGAGAGCGCCGACCCGACAGTGGCCCCGGCCACGACGAGCAGCGCGAACAGTTGCAGCAGCGAGAGGTCCGGAACCTGAGCGATAGCCGCGACAAAGTCCAGTACGTCCGGGAGCACCGCCCGGATCGCTTCCTGTTCGACCGAGAGCGAGCGGAGGACGGTCGCACCGAGATAGACGCCGTATACGCTGCCTGCGATTCCCGCTACTGCGGCAATAAACAGCGTCTGTGAGGCGAACACGCGGTGGCTCTCGCCGACGAACGCGGCCCGCATCCGATCTCGCTGTCGGCGACGGCGCTGGTTCGACTGCGTCACGTACCGGCCGAAGATCGGGAGCGACAGTCGCGTGACGAGCAGGCGAGCGTTTCGGTTCACCGGAACGAGTGCGACCGGGAGCGCCAGAAGCGTCACCAACAGGAGCGGCACGTACCCGACGAGGAACTCAGTCGTCACCATCGGCTTCGAGCCCCCCGATGCCGACGTCCCCTCCGGAGTCGACCGTGGCGTCGGCGGCGTCCGTCGCGTTCTCCGCTGTCCGTTCGAGCCGTTCCATCACCCGCTCTGGGTCGACGTAGTACTCGTTGACCAACGCGGTGAACTCCCGGTAGTCGGTCGTGCCGAGGTCGACGAGCAACCGGAGGAACCGCTTCCGCCGGTTCATCTCCCGTTTTCGCTCCGTCCGACTCCATCCCCGGTCGTCCTGGATCTCCTCAACGAGGTTCGAGTCCGATTCCCTGAAGGAGTCGGTGTCGGCGTTCCACGTGAACGCCCGCGAGTAGTCCAGTTCGCCGGTCCGCTGATCGATCTCGCCGATCTCTCCGATCGACTTCGATCGGCGGACCCGCTCGCCGTCGACCCGCGTGAGCGTCTGTACGCAGAGCAGATCCAGCGACTGCACCATCGCCCGCGGGACGTTGATCGGTTCGTTCTCCAGTCGGTTGATGACCGTCTCGATGCTGTCGGCGTGCATCGTCGAGAACGTGGTGTGGCCGGTGTTCATCGCCTGGAACAGCGTCACGGCCTCGTCGCCGCGGACCTCGCCCACGATGATGTACTCCGGGCGGTGCCGGAGCGCCGAGCGCAGGAGGTCGTACATATCGATGTCCGAGCCCTCGTGCAGACGCTCTCTGGTGACCGAGGCGAGCCAGTTGTCGTGATACAGCGACAGTTCTCGGGTATCCTCGATCGTCAGCACCTTCGCACGCGGCGGAATGAACATCGAGACCGCGTTCATCGAGGTCGTCTTTCCGGAGGCGGTGCCACCGGCGAAGATCAAGCTCTTGTTGTGTTCGATGCAGAGCCAGAGATGCGCTATCTGCTCGATCGAGAACGTCCCGATATCGATCAGATCGATCGGCGTGAACGGCTCATCGGCGTACTTCCGGATGGTGAAGGCGGAGCCTCGTGGTGTGACCTCTTCGCCGAGGGCGAGTTCGACGCGTGAACCGTCTGGAAGCGTCGTGCCCACGACGGGGTCGCCGACACTGATGTGCCGTCCCGACTCCTGCGCGAGACGGATCACGAACTCGTCGAGAGACGTGTCACCGAAGACGACGTTCGTCTCGATGTCGGTGTAGTCGTCGTGATAGACGAAGATCGGGAGATCGTAGCCGTCACAGGAGATGTCCTCGATGTGCGGATCGTTCATCAGCGGATCGATCCGACCGAAGCCGCGGAAGTCCCGCGAGAGGTAGTACAACAGGGCGTGGAAGGTGAGCATCGAGACGTCGACGCCGTACTGTTCGAGCAGGGTCCGTAGCTCGGACCGGAGCGTCTCCTCGGCAGTCGGTTCCGCGTTCGTCTGGTAGAGAAGCGGGTCGCGGATGTCGACGCGGGCCCGCGACAGTAACTCGGATTCGAAGTCGTCGAGTTCGGGTTCGACGGCGTAGTAGTAGTGCTCGCTCGCCTCGTCGTCGTACGTGATCACGACGTGGGCGTACGGGGCGTTCACCCAGTACCGATCGATGACCGTCTCGCCGTCGGGCGGGTCAAACGACGCGAAGCGTCCGTCACTAGGGCGGTAGGGTCGAACGTCGATCGAGGAGCCGCGAAGGACCTCGATGAACCGGTCGATCCGCCGCTGCAGATCGTCCGTCGTCGCTTCGAGTCGCCCGAGAAACGAGTCCGCCTCCCGATCCCCGGCCGTCGCCGAGCGACCGTCAGCGGAGCCTTTCGGTGACGAGGATCCCGATTCTCCCGGCGGCATCGCGTCGCTCGACGAGAGGGAGGCGTCAGTTTGCCCGGGCTCCGGAGACGATGCCGACGACTCCCCGTCGGCACTCTCTTCCCCGCCCGTAGCCGGCGTCTCCCCTCCGGCATCTGACTGACCTTCGTCCATAATGTGGACGTGTTGCGTAGCCTTTCACTCGCAGTGACTTATACTGTCGGCCGAAAATATCACTCCTGATCGACCGTCAGCAGCAGGCCGCCGAAGAGCAGGAGAAAGACAACGCCGACCGGCAGCGGCACGCCGGGGAACCCCCGGGTGAGCAAGAGGTACGTCGCGGCGGCGAGCACGACGCCTGAAAGCGCGAGGATGCCGCCGAGGAACCGAACCGGGTCAGCCGGGCCGGCCTCGAGTCGCTCCTCGTCCCGGTAGTACAGCGTTGCGACGACGACACCGACTGCCAGGACCGCGGCCCCGACCGCCCAGGCCTGATACGCCACCTGGATCGTCTGCCCGTGCTGGAACGCAATTGCCGAGAGGGGATCCGCGAGCGCGATTCGACGCGCGGGCGTCACCCCGAACGCGTAGCGGATCTGGAAGAATGGAAACCGCACGAACAGCACCGACCCGCCGGAGATGCCGCTGGAGTACGTGATGTTCCACGGGACGAACGCGGCCAGCCAGGTCACCACGACGGCCAGTTCGCCCGCGTACTCCGAGCGGACCCAGACCATATGCCGAATCCCGTCGCCGGATCGGTAAAAACTACCGAAGCGATCGACCCGCAGTCGAACGCGCTTCGGCGGTGAATCTGCTGGCGATCAGTCGGCCAGTCCGAGCAGGTCGAACGCGTAGCCGTTGTCGTTCGCCGTCGCGTGTTCGTAGGCGACGTGCGCGGCGGCGACGTCCTGGATCGCCAGCCCCGTCGAATCGAAGACCGAGAGCCCGTCCGCGTCGGTCCGCCCCGATTTCTTGCCCGTAACGATCTCGCCGAGCGCACCGTAGATATCGTCGTCGTCGAGGACGCCCTCGCTCCAAGGAACGTTGATCTCGCCGGAGTGTGTCGTCTGCTCGTAGTCGTCGATCACGAGTTTCGCGTCGAGAAGGATCTCGTCGGCGAGTTCGTGCTTCCCGGCGGCGTCGGCTCCCATCGCGTTGACGTGCGTGCGTTCGCCGACGGCATCGCGCGGGACGATCGGCGACTCGACGGGCGTGACTGTCGAGAGCACGTCGCAACCGGCCGCCTCGGCGACCGTGCCCCCGCGAACGTCGAAGTCGTCCTCGAACGTTTCGACGAAGGCTGCCACACGCTCTTCCTCGAGATCAGCGATCACGACCGTCTCGATTTCGCGGACCTCGCTAATGGCGCGGAGTTGCATATACGACTGTGCCCCCGCACCGACAATGCCGAGCGAGGAGGCGTCCGGAATCGAGAGGCGGTCAGTCGCGACGGCCGCGGCCGCGCCGGTCCGGAGCATCGTCAGCGTCCGGCCGTCGAGGATCGCCAGCGGCACCGCCGTCTCCGGGTCGGTGTAGATCATCGTCCCCATCACCGTCGGCAGGTCGAACTGGTCTGGGTTGTTCGGGTGAGCGTTCACCCACTTCACGCCGGCAGCGTCCCACCCGCCACCGGGGGAGGCCTCCTGGGTGTCCCACTGGCTCGCGGCGTCCTCCGCACGAACGTCGAGGTACGCCGGCATCGACCGGAAATCACCGTCGTACTGCGGGAGATCGATGTAGGACTTCGGCGGCATCTGAGCGTCGCCGCGTTCGTACGCCGCGAACGCGTCCGCGACGGCGGGCACGAGTTCCGCCATCGTCACGTTGTCGCGGACGTCCTCGTCATTCAGTAGGAGCGTCTCCATATTGGATGGTCACACTTCATCCACTTAATAAACACCGTTACTGAATTTACATCCATATCAGCGGTTTAACTCCAAATTTTCTCTAATTGAGTGCAAAAATATTAAATTTTAATGCCCTATAGCGAGCGCGATTTCGGACGGGAGTGACGGGAGCGCTTCGGCGGATGGAGTGGCCCCGCTGGGAGCGGCGGGACGGACTCGAATAGTCAGAGCGTCTCGGCGGACGGGTGACCCGCTGAGAGCGGTGGGACGTAGTCACTATCGGGGAGGTCGGCGAGAACGGGCCCGGAGTCTCGAAAAAAGGCGAGTTGAGCGAGTATACGCCGGACGCGATCGAGCGTCGGCAGAGGATGTCAGATCGGAGGCGAGGCGGGTCGAGGGCGCGTCGTGGGTGAGTGGTGTGTCGGTCGAACCGGCGCTTACATTGCGCCGCCCATACCGCCCATACCGCCCATACCGCCCATACCGCCGGCACCACCGGGCGCGCCGCCTTCGTCGCCGTCGCCACTGGTGCTCAGTTCGTCGGCGGCGATGATGTCGTCGATCTTGAGGACCAGGTTCGCGGCCTCAGTGGCCGAGGAGAGCGCCTGCTCCTTTGCGTGTGCGGGCTCGACGACGCCGGCATCGAAGGTGTTCTCCACCTCGCTGGTGAAGACGTTCAGCCCGGCGTGGGTGTCGTCGTCCTCGTGGGCTTCACGAATGTCGACCAGCGTGTCGATGGAGTCGAGACCGGCGTTCTCGGCGAGGACGCGCGGAACGAGTTCCAGCGCGTCGGCGAACGCTTCGACCGCGAGCTGCTCGCGGCCGCCAACGGAGCCAGCGTAACTGCGGAGGCGCCGCGCGACTTCGACTTCGATCGCTCCGCCGCCCGCGACGACGCGGCCGTCGGATACGGTCGTCGAGACGACGTCGAGGCCGTCTTGGACGCCGCGCTCGATTTCGTCAACGACGTGTTCGGTGGAGCCACGCAGCAGCAGCGTCACACCGTGTGACTCGTCGCCGAGGCCCTCGACGTAGAACAGTTCGTCGTCGCCGTCGCGGCCGACGGCCGCCTGGCCGAGATCCGCGGCGGTGACGGTTCCGATGTCCGAGACGACGCTCGCACCGACGACGTCACGCAGGAAGGCGATGTCGGACTTCTTCGTCCGTCGGACGGCCAGGATGCCCTCTTTTGCGAGGTAATGCTGGGCCATATCGTCGATGCCCTTCTGACAGAAGACCACGTCGGCACCGACGTCGACGATCTTTTCGACCTTCTCTCTGAGCTGTTTCTCCTCTTGATCGAGGAACTGCTGGAGTTGGTCCGGGGACTCGACGTTGACCTGCGTGTCGACGTCGGTCTCCTCGATTTCGATGGCTTCGTCCAGCAGCAGGACGTCTGCCTCGTCGAACTCGGTCGGCATATCGTCCTGTACAGGGTCCTTGTCGATGACCGCACCATCGAGAAGTTCGGATTCGCTGGTGGAACGTCCCGTCTGCGTCTCGATGTTGACGTTCGCCAGGTCGACGACGTAGGAACCGTCGTCGGCATCGACCGTCACGGCCTCGACGGTTTCGACGACGAGCCGAGCCAGGAGTTCCTTGTCGAGTTCGGAGCTCTTGCCGGTCATCGAGGTTTCGGCGACCTTCCGAAGCACGTCGGAGTCGCCCGGTTCGACGGTCTCGGCGACCTCGTTGACGGCCGATCGAGCCTCTTGGCTCGCGAGGTGGAAGCCCTTGATTATCGCCGTCGGGTGGATGTCCTGCTCGAGGAGGTCTTCGGCGTTCTTGAGGAGTTCACCCGCGATGGCGACGGCCGTCGTCGTCCCGTCGCCGGCCTCGTCTTCCTGGGTCTCGGCGACTTCGACGATCATTTCCGCCGTCGGGTTGTCGATGTCCATCTCCTGAAGAATGGTGACGCCGTCGTTCGTGATGGTGACGTCCCCCATCGAGTCGACGAGCATCTTGTCCATCCCTTTCGGGCCGAGTGTCGACCGTACTGCTTCCGAGACGGCTCGGGCGGCCTGAATGTTGTACTCCTGCGCGTCCTTGTCCTTGACGCGCTGGGCGTCCTCGCCCATAATGATCATCGGCTGACCCTGTTGCATTCGCTGACTCATAGACATCGTTGGATTGTTTGTGATTCTATATAAATTCTTTGCTACGGGGCAACCGCCGTTTGTGAATTGTGGGATCCCAAGAGCGGGGCAATCGGCACGTACACCGCTCGATTCGCTCGTATCCACGAACTATATCGTGACAATCAGTACCACGTTAGCTGGTCGCAACCGCCGGCGCGACGCGGGATTTATATACGATTCCCGCAGTTCACCAGCATTCGGGATACGACTGGGTGCCGCCGTGACTGTTAGGTCCGACGAGTCCGACGGTCGCCGAGCGGGTTCCGGCCACGGGTTCACTCGATCCCTCGTAGTACAGCACGGTGAGGTTGCGGCACACGCAGAGAAGTTCGTTCGAGCAGAGTCGGCAGCGGTCGGAACTCGGCCCGACTGCTGCCGGCGGGTCCGATCGGAGGTGATGCTGATAAACCAACAGGCCGTCAGGCCGCAGCGCTCGTTTGATGCCGCTCAGGCGGTCGAGCGTGCGGAAGAAGCTGACAGTCACCACGTCGTACTGGTCCACGGGGTACGCGAATCGAGTTGCATCCGCCTGGAGTAGGTTGATTCGGATTTCGGTGCCTCACGCTGCCGCGTTGGCTCTGGTGCACCGGAGCCTATCGATTGATTGGTCGAGCGCGCCCACCTCGTGGTCCCGCTCGGCGAGGAAGACTTCGTTGCAACCCGTGCGCGACGTCGAGCGCTCGTCCGGTAGCCGTCTCGTCGACATCGTCTCGCAGGACCGACGAGGGATCCGGATCAGACGGACACTCGCCAGTGCGAAACCGCTCGTTCCAGGAGCCCATACGTCCACAGTCGCCCCCGATCCTTGTCACTGTATCTCCTGTCGCGCCTGCTGTGGCGAGCGAGCGGGGCGATGGCCCCATCGGCGGTCAGCCTGCAAGCGAGCGCCCCGCAAAAAGACGAGTCCGGATTCACTCCTCGTCCGGGAGTTCCTCTGCGACGAACGGGTTGTCGCCGGAGGGCTCGAACTGTGGGAGCTCCTCGTCAGCCTCGACGGCTTCGATCTCCTCCTCGTAAAGTTCTTCTTGAAGCTGGCTGCGCTTGTTGCGGCCTTTCTGCTCCCGACCGTTTTTCGTGTCAGGCATTGTCATCCGTGTGGATTGTTGCCACAGTAATGAACCTTTTGCACACCGAAATCCGGGGTGAACAGCGCGAAGCGGCCGGGGCAGAGAGCGCAAATCGGGGGTGTCCGGGGAGAGACGCCGGTGACACCCCTCGTCAGTCTATCGATTCGAGCTTTTCTATCGGCCGCGCAGAAGTATTGTAGATCCTTCTCTGTGATTGGGAATCGAATTAAACAGTTTACCAATACCCGTTTGATTCGGTTCTATGTCTTCACCGCGCGAAACGCTGCAGGGCAAGCAACTAACCGAGACAGCGGTCGACGAGTTCCTCGAAACCAAGGGGTTCGGCGTCCTCTCACTGGCGGCCAACGGCGTACCATATGCCCTGCCGATGTCGTTCGGATACGACGGGAGCAAGCGGCTCTACGTCGTGTTCCTGGGGCACTCGGAGGAGTGGAAGAAGATGACGTACGCCGACGCCACCGACGCGGCGACCTTCCTGACGTTCGACGTCGAGTCCGCCGAGACCTGGCGGAGCGTGATCGTCGCGGGCTCGTTCGAGCGCATCGACTACGAGCAGTGGGACACCGCGCGCGAAGCGATGGCCGGCAATGCGTTTCGACCCGACCTCCTGGTCGATGACGTCAATGTGCAGGAGAACCCACAGGTGTGGGTTCTCGAGGCCAAAGAGAAGTCCGGTAGAGCGATCGGGACGATGTAGGCCCCCGAAATACGACCGCCACTCCGGATCCGATGCAGCGGGCACACAGTGCCGGCGGGGTTTCGGTCGAGGAGAAACCGGGACGATGCGCCGGGACAGGGATTTGAACTACAGTCGTTTTACTCGTGTTATTCGCTTCGCTCGCGACGCTCCCTGATTCAAATTCCTTTGTCGGTGCGACACAGCCCCAGTCGCGTACGCTCGGTGATAAACCGCCTTGTTCGGTACTGGGGCAGAGAAGCGCCGGGACAGGGATTTGAACCCTGGATCCCAGAGGGAACACGCTTTCCAGGCGTGCGCCTTACCACTCGGCCATCCCGGCCCGGTCGAACCTACCCTACTGACTCGTTTAAGTCCTTCCTTTCGACGCCAAACGGGGTTCGACGAGGTACGACGCAACGGCGACAATCGCGCCGATCAGGGCGGCGAACCCGAAACTGGTGAGTACGTCCACCCCGAGTCTACCGACGGCCAATCGGTAGCCCTGCACGAGAACGAGAAACGCGAGGGTACCGACGAGACCCCACAGAACCGCCGACCGTGTTCGACTCACGCCAGCACCTCCACCTCGTAGCCCGCGTCCCGCAGTGCTGCGAGCAGTTCGTCGATGTGGTCGTGCCCGCGAGTCTCGATGTCGATCTCCACGTCGGCCTCGTTCATCGCGACGTCCCGTGACGTGCGGTCGTGCTGGATCGCGTAGATGTTGGCTCGGCGATCAGAGATAATCTCGACGAGGTCTTCGAGCGCCCCCGGTCGGTCGCGCAGGACCGTCCGGATCTTGAGATACCGGCCGGTCTCGACGAGGCCGCGGACGAGGACCGTAGTGAGTTGGTTCGTGTCGATATTGCCGCCGCAGAGCGCGGGAACGATGGTCTCGCCGTCGTCGTAGTCGAATCGCCCGAACAGCAGCGCCGCCATCGGCACCGCACCCGCTCCCTCAACGAGCGTCTTCGAGCGCTCCAGAAGGTACGTCAACGCCACCGCGATCTCCTCATCGGGAACGGTCACGACTTCGTCCACGTGCTCGCGGATCACCTCGAACGGCGTCTCTCCGACCTTCCTGGTCGCGATCCCGTCGGCGATGGTGTTCACCGAATCCAGTTCCCGGATCTCGCCGGCAGTGAGCGACTGCGGCAGCGACGCCGCTCCCTCGGCCTGGACACCGATCACGCGCACGTCGCGATTGCGCGCTTTCATCGCGGTCGCGATCCCACTGATGAGTCCGCCGCCCCCGACGGGGACCAAGACTGTCTCGACGTCCGGACAGTCCTCGACGATCTCGAGGCCGATCGTTCCCTGCCCGGCCATCACCCGCTCGTCGTCGAACGCGTGAACGTAGGTCCGCCCCTCCGCCTGTTCGATCTCGTGGGCCTTCGACTGCGCGTCGTCGTAGTCTGCCCCGTGCAGCACCGTCTGACCGCCGTATCGCTCTGTGGCCTCGACCTTCGATATCGGCGCGTGCTCGGGCATCACGATCTTCGAGTCCGTGCCCGCGCGGGTGGCCGCGAGCGCGACGCCTTGCGCGTGATTGCCCGCACTCGCGGTGACGACCCCCGCGTCGCGTTCCGATTCAGAGAGCGTTGCGATTCGGTTCGTCGCCCCGCGAATCTTGAACGCGCCAGTCCGCTGGAACGTCTCGAGTTTCAGATGGACATCAGCGCCGGTCATCTCCGAGAACGCATACGAGTACTCCAGCGGCGTGTGGCGGACCACGTCGGCGATCCGATCGTGTGCTGCCTCGACATCGGCGAGAGAGAGCATCTCATCTACTGGTTTCGGGCGTCGAGTCTAATACTATCGGATACTGGTCGTCAGAAGCGAGAACGACGACCTGATCGGGCCGCTGTCCGGGCCCGTCCAGCGCGAATATCGAAGTGACTGCGTGTAGAGCCGTTTCACTCCGCGATAGTAAGGGAAGGGGGGGAATGCACGCGTGTGACGTGCACATATATCTGTGGCCGCGAGGTACATAAACATCCCCCACGCGAGGTGAAAGTGAAATCGCCCCACAGCGCCGGTGAAGTCGACGCTGTCTGACGGTTGTCTGGCACACGTCTGTCATCTGTCTGCTCGAACGAGTGTACTGGTCACCGTGTGTGTGCTGCCACACGGCGTCAGCCCCGGACGTCGAGTCGGTTCCGAGTGAGACGGTAGTGAATCCGTGTCGAATGTTTCGGAGGAGAGTGCACAGGAAACCGCGCAAATGCGGGATATCCGGGAGAACTGTCGTCGCCGGCGGAGTGATCGGTGAAGCGCCGAGACGGCGACAATTACCGTTGGTCAAGCGACGGGAACTCCAGGTCTTTCGGGCCGACGTAGCGGGCCCGCGGCCGGATCAGACGGTTGTCCCCATACTGTTCGAGGACGTGCGCGATCCACCCCGCAGCGCGAGACATCGCGAAGATCGGGGTGTAGATGTCGACGGGGATGCCCATCTGGTAGTATGTCGACGCGGAGTAGAAGTCGACGTTCGGGGCGAGGCCCTTCTCCTCGGCGATGTAGTCCTCGATGGCGACCGAGTAGTCGTACCACTTCGGTTCGCCTGCGGCCTTCGCGAGGGCTTTCGACTTCTCACCAAGGATTTTCGCGCGGGGGTCTTTGACGTTGTAGACGCGGTGGCCGAATCCGGGAACGCGACGGCCCTCGTCGAGGGCGGTCTCGACCCACGCCGTCGGATCGAGGTCGCTCTCGTCGACCTCCTTTAGCATCCGCATCACGTTGGCGTTCGCGCCGCCGTGGAGCGACCCCGCGAGTGTGCCGACCGCAGTGGTGACGGCGCTGTGGAGGTCCGAGAGCGTAGAGGCAGTCACCATCGCCGAGAACGTCGAGGCGTTGATTCCGTGGTCGGCGTGGAGAACGAGCGCCATATCGAACGTCTCCGCGAGGACGTCGTTTGGCACCTCGTCGTTCAGCATATAGAGAAAGTTGGCGGCGTGACTCAGATCCTCTCGGGGCTCAACCGGTGCTTTGCCCTGGCGAAGCCGCTCGAACGCTGCGAGCGCCGTCGGCATCTTAGCGGTGATCCGACAGGCCATCCGAAGGTTCGACTCGAGGTCGTCGACGTCTTCGTGGTCGGCGTCCTCGTCGTACGCCGACAGCGTCGAAACGATGGTCCGGAGCGCCGCCATCGGCACCTCGTCGGCATCGGCGAGCTTCCGGACCCGCGCGAGGACCTCGTCGTCGATCTCCCGGCGTCTGGCCATCCAGGATTCGAAGTCCGCAAGCTCCGCAGCATCCGGGAGTCCGTCGTGCCACAAGAGGTAGACGACTTCCTCGTACGACGCCTCGCGGGCCAGGTCTTCGATCGGGTAGCCGCAGTAGACCAGTTTCCCAGCGTCGCCGTCGATGTAACTCAGCTCCGACTCGGCGACGATGACGCCTTCCAGCCCGCGCTTCAGGTCGTCTGACATACCTATCCGATTTCCGTCCACGTGAAAAAAGCGTTACCGTTTACGGGTGTTCGAGGTCATCCCACCCCAGCTGTGACCACCAAGCGTTTTTGTCGCCCGCCGCGAACGGCGGAATATGGACCCACAGGACGTCGAGTACGAACCCGTCAGCGTCAAGGAGGTGCTCGCGGAGATGAAAGACACCGCCGAGCTCCTCATCGACCTCTCGTACTCGGCTGTCCTCAACGGCAGCGACGACATTGCCCGGGAAGTTCTCGAACTTGAGGGGCGAATGGATATCCTCCAACTCCAGGGGCGGATGAGTCTCCTGATGGCGTCGCGCAGTCCCGAGGACGCCGAACAACTTGCTCCGGTGCTCGGCGTAATGGGCGCAGCCGAAAAGATCTCGAACGCCGCGGGCGACATTGCGAAGATCGAGATCGAGGACATCGGGATGCCCGACGCGATCCGGACCGCGCTTCCTGAGGCCGTCGAGGCGCTAGTCCGCGCGACAGTCGACGGAGGATCGACGTACGCCGGTCGAACCCTCCTGGACATCAATATGGAGACCGGGACCGGCGTCCGCGTGATTGCCATCCGCCGCGAGTCCGCGACCGGGAAGCGTCGCTGGCTGACGAACCCGGGGCCCGACAGCGAACTGCAGGCGGGCGACTCGCTGCTCCTCCGCGGCCCCCGCGAAGGCGTTGCGACGGTGTACGAGGCGGCGACCGGCGACCCCTACGATCCAGAGACGACGGTCGATCCCCCGATCGATGATCTCGGTCGCGCCGTCGACTCGATCACCTTGATGAAGGATATGAGCGAGCTCGCTGTCGATCTCGCATACGGCGCGGTCCTGTTCGATAGCGAGGGCGTCGCCGAGGAAGTAAAGCAACTCGAAGCCGAGGTCGACGCGCTGAAGTCGCGCTTCGAGGCGTGGACGCTCCGTGCGGCGTCACGCGTCGAGAACCCGGTACAACTCCGCGGACTCGTCCACCTGGCGTCGGCGACGGAGGTCATCTCGGATGCGGCGCTAGAGATCAGCGAGGGCGTCTATCGCGGAATCGACGCTCACCCTGTCGTTGCCGCCGCCGTCGAGGAGTCCGACGAGGTGATCATCCGGCTCTCAGTCGCGGCAAACGCACCGCTCGCGGGCACGACGCTGGGCGAGGAGATGGTCAAGACGCAGACCGGAATGCGGGTGATCGCGGTCCGGCGCGGGCGTGGCGAAGACGGCGACAGCGACGAATGGGTCGTCCAGCCCGGCCCGGCGACGGAACTCCGCGCCGGCGACGTCATCATCGCGAAGGGGACCCGGGCGGGAGCCGAGCGGCTCGGTGAACTCGTCGGCGACACACAGGAGTTCGAGGGCTAACTCACAGTTCTCGTGTCCGCCTGACCGCCTCGACGACCGTCAGGATCGACGCGACAAGCAGCGCCGTCGACGTCGCGAGGACGAACGCCAGAATCAGAAACCACCCTTCGGGACCCAGCACCGGGTACTCGCGCGTCCCCGCGAACGGCCCCAGCAGTTCGAGGACTCGCGCGAGATACGCCACAGCCGCCAGAGCGATCCCGACGACGACCCCGATGGCGGCGTTTCGCGGCACGCGCAGCGCCTGCACCAGCCCCGACTGTGGTGGCCGGTTCGGAACCTCGTCGCTCACACCTGTCTATAACGACGCTGTCGGCAAAGCGTCGTCGGTTTCCACGCGTCGTCCCGTGGTCTCTCAGAGGCAAACAGTCGACACGGCGCCCGCTCGGTCCGCTCCCACGCCGACGTGCCGAACGACCGCGGCCCGGCGCGGGGTGTCACTCAGCGCACGGGGATGCTGGCCGCCCGATCGGATATAAACACTCGTTCGGGAAGCGACCATACCGAACCCCTAAAGGCCGGTGCCTCCGACAGTCGGATAATGACGACACTCGGTACGGCGAGTGCAGGCCCAGGAGAGATTGACACGGGCCGGCTCGAGGTAGGCGAGACCCGCGATGGGACGACCGTGGGCCTCCCCTGTGCAGTCATCGAAGGAGCGTCCAGCGGAAAAACCCTCTACATTCAGGCGGCTTCCGACGGCGACGAACTGAACGGTGTCGGCGTCGTCAGTCGGGTGGTTCCCCGGCTGGATCCCGCGGACCTCTCCGGAACGGTCCTCGTCGTCGGCATCGTCAACTACCACGCCTTTCAGATCGCAGAGCATCGCAATCCGATCGACGACACGAAGATGAACCGTGCGTACCCCGGCGACGATAGCGGGACCTCGTCCGAGCGAATCGCCGCTGCCACGTTCGACGCCGCCACCCGGGCAGATCTGATCTTGGACCTCCATCAGGGATCGACCTCGCGGATGATCGACGAGGTCCGCGTCCGCTGTGGCCGTCGCCACCGACTGCACGACGACTGTCTCGAACTGGCCAAGACGTTCGGGTGCGGCTACGTCCTCGACCAGAAGGGACCGGAGGGTCAACTCGCCCGGACGGGTCCCGACGAGGGCATCCCGACGATCGATCCCGAACTCGGCGGCTGCGTCGGCTGGGATCAAGACAGCATCGAAGCCGGCGTGACGGGTGTGTTCAACGTTCTCCGCGGATACGGCTTTCTGCCCGGGTCAACCGGTCAAGAGCCCCAGACTCGCGCGAAGGGCTTCGACCAGTATGGGTCGCCCGCGGGCGGACTCGTCCGGTTCGAAGCGGACCTCGGCGACAGAGTCAGCGCCGGCGACCTCCTCTTCGAGGTGACGACGCCGTTCGGCGAACGCAAAGCGCGCGTCACCGCGAACAACAACGGCGTCTTCTGGCGAACCCGCCGGCTCCCACAGGTCGCGACCGGCGAGTACGTCTGCTCGGTCGGCACCAACGTCGACGCGTACTGAGATGACCGCGGACCACCAGTCGCTGCCACCGTCGCTCGCGCTCGCTTGCTCGGTCTGCGACCGGACGTACGACCGATGGGCCTGGCGCTGCGACTGCGGTGCGCCCCTCGATTTCGAGACGGCCCCGACCGAGCGGTCCGACGAACCGCTCCCGGCTGACCCGCCGTCCTCGTGGGGAAATGCCCGTGACGGCCTGTGGACGTTCGAGCGGTTGCTCCCGGTCGACGGTCGCGTCTCACTCGGTGAGGGCCGCACGCCGCTCGTCGAGGCAGACGACTGGGACGCCGAGTTCAAACTCGAGTACGTCTTCCCGACGGGGTCGTTCAAGGATCGCGGCGCGACAGTGACGCTCTCGGTCGCCGACGCGCTCGGCGTCGACCGCGTTGTCGAGGACTCCTCGGGAAACGCGGGCGCGGCCATCGCCACCTATGCCGCCCGCAGCGGGATCGATGCCGAAATCTACATTCCAGCCACGGTCAAGCCCGCCAAACAGGACGCCATCGAGCGCGTCGGTGCGACGCCGGTGCCGGTCGAGGGGAGTCGCGAGGCCGTCACAGACGCCTGTATCGAGGCCGTCGAAGCAGAACCGGAGGACGGCGCAGCCGACACGTGGTACGCCTCACACGCCTGGAACCCGGCGTTCTTCGCCGGGACGGCGACGGTCGCGTACGAGGTGTGCGCCCAGCGCGAGTGGATCGCCCCCGACGCCGTCGTGACACCGCTCGGCCACGGCACGCTCTTTCTCGGGGCGTACCGCGGCTTCCGTGCGCTCGTCGAAGCGGGCTGGATCGACGAAGTCCCGCAGATGCTGGGGGCGCAAGCCGCCGGCTACGCGCCCATCGCCGACGCACTTCACGGCGGGTCCGACGCTCGCAACGAGGTCGCCGACGGGATCCAGATCCGCGACCCGGTCCGCGAGAAACAGATTCTCGATGCCATCGACGACACCGGCGGCGACGCCATCGCGATGTCGGCGGCGGCCGTCGAGCGCGAACTCGACGCGCTCCGCTCGCGGGGGTTCGATACCGAACCGACCTGTGCCGTCGCTCCCGCGGCACTCGGTCGGTATCGCGAACGGGGCGTCATCGCACCGGACGACGACGTCGTCGTCCCGCTCACCGGAAGCGGGCTGAAACTTCAGTGACGAACGGCGCTACCGTCGCCGCAACTGCTCGTCCCAGTCGATCCACTCCTGCTCCCAGCCGGTCTTCGCGAAGTAGCCCTCGTCTTCCTGTCGCTCCGTGTCTTCCCTGACGGTCCGGTTCCGTGCCGGCCGGCCGTGCTGCTCGCCGTCGACGAGCAGCGGCTTGAACGCCACCGGACCGTGCCGGTCGATCACGTCACCGTCGCCGCCGACGGCCGCGAGCGTCTGGTCGGGGCCGCCGAGCGGGAGCACGAGGCGACCGTCGGGCGACAACTGCTCGAGCAGTGCCCGCGGGGGACTGATCGCCGCGGCTTCGACGAGGATGCGGTCGAACGGCGCGTACTCGGGGAGTCCGCTCGCGCCGTCGCGAGCGTCGACGAGGACGCCACCGTAGCCCGCGGACGCAAGATTCGATCGCGCCGCGTAGACGAGTCGGCGGTCGATGTCGACGGCGTGCACGCGTCGCTCGCCGAGGATTTCTGCGAGTAACGCGGCGGTGTAGCCGACGCCTGCACCCACCACGAGGACGTCGCTGCCGGCGTCGTCGCTGGCCGAATCGTCCGAAGGGTCGGCCGGCGCGTCGCCGTCCGCTGGATCGACGTCGAGGGCAGTCAGCAGCCGAGCGACCATATCGGGCGCGAGGACGGTCGTTCCCGCGGTCTCCTCGGCGCTGTTGTTGTACGGAGCGTCGTCGACGAACTCTTGACGGGGAACTGACCGCATCGCGAGCGCGACCGCTTTGTCGACAGACAGCCGCTCCTCGAGGCTGTCGACCATCTCGCCGCGCAGGTCCCCAGGATCCATATCACAAACTCAGTCGTGGGGCGTAATCAACTGCACGCTCTGCGGGGGAGGCGGGAGATAGAATTAGATCGGGCAAGTCGAGAGCACGGTGGCCTGTCGTTGCCGCGGGTCGTCAGCCCGGATCACCCGCGGATCCGGACGAACCGCACGCCTCCGTGCTCCGAGCGCTCGAACGTCTCGTCGTCTTCTTTGTCCAGCCGGAGCAGTTCCTGATGGGCCTCGCCGACGGGCGCGACGATCCGTCCGCCGACCGCAACCTGCTCTCGCACGGCATCTGGAACGGAGGGCACGGCACACGTGAAGTACGCACCGTCGAACAGCGCGTGCGCGCCCCAGCCCGCTCGGCCGTCGCCGACACGGACCGAAATCCGGTCGCCGTACCCGAGTCGGGCCAGTCGCTTCTCGGCGCCGGCCGCGAGGTCGGCGTCGTACTCGACAGAGTAGACGTGCCCCTCGGGAACGGTCTCGGCTGTGACTGCCGCGTGGTAGCCACACCCGGTGCCAATCTCTAAGACATCGTCGTCGAGCGCGAGATCGAGGAGTTCGGTCATCATCCCGACGATATGCGGCGCGCTCACGGTCTGGCCGCTCCCGATCGACAGCGGTCGGTCGTCGTACGCGCTCGATTGTTGGCTGTCGGGGACGAACTCGTGGCGCGGGACGGACCGGAGAGCCTCGGCCACCCGGTCGTCGTCGACGTACCCGCGGCGGCGGAGACGCTCGACCAGCGTCTCGCGGGCGTCTGTGTTGTCGCTCATACGCGACTGTTCGCACTCCGACAAATCTAATCTTTCCCCGCCCCGACGGCGGGAACGACCCCGGAGAATCAGCCTCCGGCCGCCCTCACCACGCCGACCAGGCGGAGGTGGTCTGGTCGGTGCCGTAGAGTCGCTTGACGTCTTTCGCGTAGACCATATCGCCCTCGTGATCGAGTTTGCCGTGGCGGTACTCCGGCGCGTCCTCGCGCACCTGGATCGCCTTGATCTCGAACTCCTCGTCGCCGAAGGCGGCGACGTCGCCGACGACGAACTCGTGGTCGCCGGGGAGTTTGAGATCGAAACTCCGCGTCGCCTCGCGGTCGCCCGTCCCCTCCTTGGGGTTGACCGTCGCTTTCACCGTCACGTTGTCCACCGCGCGGGTCCAGATGGTGTCGATGTCTTCGACTCGGGCCTCCTCGGTGCGCTGCTCGGGGCCGGTCTCGATTCCGGTGACGCGGACCAGCATAATGGCCTCCTCGCTGTCGATAATGAACTCGTCGCCGCTGGCAATCGTCTCCGTCGGCGGGGCGTCGACGGTGGTGGCGAACGACTCGCCGTCCTGAGAGACGACGACGTCGCGTTCGATCTCCGTCTCGGATTCGATCTGGACCTTGTGGACGTGGCTGCACTCCGTACAGCGGACGGTGTGGTGACCGCCGCCGGCTTTTAGTACCTCGTGGACCGTCGACTCAGCGGGCGAACAGGAGGGACATTCGGCCGCGACGCGGTCCTGTGGCGTGCTCATACGCCGTCGTAGCCCGTCGGGCCGTAAAAGTCCGCCCTTCCGGCCGCCGCGTGCGGGACGCTGGCTCACGTCGCGCCGCGGCCTGACCGCGTACGATGGGGGGTAGCGGAAGGCTCCTATGTACTGCTGGGCTAGCAGTAGCAATGGCATCAGCGTGGACGATCGATCGAATGCCGGACTGTACGGACACGACCGTTTTGATCACGGGAGCCAACAGCGGACTGGGGTTTGAGGCGACGACGGCCTTCGCGGCCAACGGAGCGACCGTGATTATGGCCTGCCGGAGCACTGATCGCGGACGACAGGCGGCCGCGGAGATCCGCGACAGCGTTGGCGACACTGGGGGCACCCTAAACGTCCGACAGTGCGATCTGGCGTCGCTCGATTCGATCGAGTCCTTCGCGGCCGGTGTCGAGCAAGCGTACGACGCCATCGACATACTCTGTAACAACGCCGGTGTGATGGCGATCCCCCGACAGGAGACCGACGACGGCTTCGAGAAACAACTCGGGGTGAACCACCTCGGCCACTTCGCGCTCACCGGTCACGTGCTGGAGTTGCTCTTCGCAAGCGACGGAGAAAGCCGGATCGTCACGCACTCCAGTGGCGCCCACGAGTCCGGCGAGATCGACTTCGACGACCTGCATCATCAACAGTCCTACGGGAAGTGGGCGGCGTACAGCCAAAGCAAACTGGCCAACCTCCTGTTCGCCTACGAACTGCAGCGCCGGTTGGCAGCGGCCGACATCACCGAGACGATCAGCGTGGCCTGTCATCCGGGGTACGCGGCGACGAACCTCCAGTACCGCGGCCCGAAGCAGGAGGAGTCGATGCTGCGGATGGGGATGATGAGGGCCGCCAACGCGGTGATGGGTCAATCAGCGCAGAGGGGCGCGTTGCCACTGCTGTATTCGGCAGTCGCCCCCGACGTGCAGGGCGGCGACTACTACGGCCCGGACGGGTTGATGAGTATGCGCGGCGCGCCTGAGAAGCAGTCCTCCAGCGAGGCCTCGTACGACGAAGCCGATGCCAAGCGGCTCTGGAAGACAAGCGAGGGGTTGACCGGAGTTACGTACGATTTTCAGTGAGTGACTGACCGGTTCGTGGCGTTCGGCCGTCAGAGCGCGGGGCACGAACGCGGCCAGTCGGGGGCTGAGACAGCCGTACCAGTGATGAATCGACCTCTCCGGTCGGGCTTCGAGGTCTGACTCGGTTTTATTCCGGTTGCGGGAGGGCCACTTCCTCGCCGTCGGCTATGACCGTAGGCTCCCGGACGATCCCGTCGAGATGCAGCGGCGCGTCGGTGTCGCCGCCGATTCCGGCGTCGTCGCCGATCGCGATGTGGACGGTCCCGGCGGCTTTCTCGTCGAGGAGCACGGAGCCGACGAGTTCGGTCACGCCCACGTTGGTGCCGATGCCCAGTTCCGCGAGGTTGTAGGCGTCGCGCCCCACCTCTTCGGCCCCCGTCTCGACCTGCTCGCGGATCTCGTCGTCGGAGATCTCGGTCACGAAGCCGTCTTCGACCTCGAAGCGGAGTTGCTGCCCCGGTTCGAGCAGTCCGTGTGGCCGCATCGTCCCGTCGACGACGTACGTCCCGTTCGCGTTCGCCGGCGAGACGAACACTTCGCCAGCGGGGAGATTCGAAAAGTCGCCCGGTTCGTGGACGATGCCAGTGTCGGCGTGCCACTCGCGGCCGCCGGGTTCGAAGGTAATGTCCGTTCCGGCCGGGGATGTGACCCGGATCTCGTCGGCGTCCTCGACCTGCGGGAGGACGTCGCGGCAGTGCGCGGCGATGGTGTCGTAGTCGGCGTCGAGCCCCGTCGTGAACACGTCCTCGGTAATTCCGGGGAGCGTCGCGCCGCGCGCGCCAGCATCGCAGGCGTCGCCCCGGGCGCGAGTGTGACTCACGCTTTTAGTCGTCGGCGCGAGAAACACGTCTGCGTCAGCCATCGCGGCCGGTACGGGCGTTGGCGGCTCCTCACCGTGTTGGGTTCCCGGCGGGTACTGAAGCAGCGCTGCGTCGTCGGTGATCGCTGCGGCCACCTCGTAGAGCGCCTCGCCGATCGGGCGTCGCTTGTCGTCGGTGACCACGACGCAGGACTCCGAACTGTCGAGAGCCATACACTGCTCGACCGCCGTCGTCGCCGCGGCTGCGAGTCCGTCGTTCAACATATGCCATTGTCGGGACTCCGCGGAGTTAGGGGTTGGCATCCCTGCAACCGGATTATTTACTGGCAATGCTTGCAATTATTCGGTTTCGTACTACTCGTATCTGCAAAAATAACCCGGGTTACTCGTGCAAGAGTTAATTGCTTGAGGCGACGCTCCGAAATAACTATGGGTGTGGTCGTCCGACTCCTCGGTAATGATACGAGTGGGTGTCAACGGCTACGGGACAATCGGCAAACGCGTAGCCGACGCCGTCGAGGCCCAGCCCGATATGACGGTCGCTGGGGTCGCCAAGACACAGCCAAATTTCGAGGCTCACACCGCCGTAGAACTCGGCTACCCGATGTATACGGCGATTCCAGAGCGTGCCCCGCTGTTCGCGGAGGCCGGCATCGAGACCGCTGGCGTCGTCGACGAACTGGTCGCTGACGTCGACGTGATGGTCGACGCCACGCCGTCAGGTATCGGTGCGGACAACAAGTCACTATACGCCTCCTACCACACGCCCGCGATCTTCCAGGGCGGCGAAGACGCCGGCGTCGCCGAGACGAGTTTCAACGCCCGCTCGAACTACGACAAGGCCCGTGGTGCCGACTCCGTTCGAGTCGTCTCCTGTAACACGACCGGGCTCTCACGCGTCGTGGCTCCCCTGGAGGAGGAGTACGGCGTCGAGAAGGTCCGAGCGACGCTGGTGCGGCGCGGCGGCGACCCGAGCCAGAATACACGTGGGCCGATCAACGACATCCTCCCGAACCCGATCGAAATCCCCTCCCACCACGGCCCCGACGTCCAGACGATTTTCCCCGGCCTGTCGATCGATACGATGGGACTGAAGGTCCCGGCGACGCTGATGCACGTCCACGCGCTCAACGTCACGCTGGAGACCGACGTGACCGCTGCGCACGTCCGGCAACTCCTCGACGAGCAGTCCCGGATCTACGTCATTCCCGAAGGGATCGGCCTCGACGGGGCTGGCAAACTCAAAGACTTCGCGCTGGACGCCGGCCGACCGCGCGGCGACCTCTGGGAGAACTGTCTGTGGGGCGAGTCGATCGCGACCGAGGGCCGCGACCTCTATCTCTTCCAGGCGATCCATCAGGAGTCCGACGTCGTCCCCGAGAACGTCGATGCGATCCGCGCGGTCACCGAGACCGCCGGCGCCACCGAGAGCATCCGCCGCACGAACGAGACGCTCGGCGTCGGTCTCTCCGGCGACCCCTCCGGCTTCGGTGCCGATCAGGTAGAGGCCAGCAGAGCCGACGACTGACCCGAGGGTTCACAGCCGACTCCAGCGTTTCTCGAATCGCTTCAGTTCCCGGACTGGCCAGCGGTCTCTGACTCCCTTGCACCACGAGGTCAGCCGACATTTATCACCAGTTCCGCCGTGGTCGGGGATATGGCCGACGACCGCTCGAACACTGCGGACGACGCAGAGGCACACGTCGGGCCGGACGGGGCCGACCCGGCGGCCGACGAGATGGAGCGACTGCTCGCAGAGTTCGACACGCTCGCCGAAGCCGTGGACTCGCCCGACGAGCGCGAGCGCGTTCGATCCGCTCGTCGCGCGGCCGTCGCGGCCGCCAACGAGACAGCCGTGTTCGGACGCGTTATCCACGGATACGACCGCGGAGACCTCGCGGAGGCGTTCCTCGGGTCAGTGCTATTTGGGGTCCCAATGTTCGTTGAGGGCGGGACGAACGAGGTGGGGCACTTCCTCGCCGCGCACCCGGTCTCGCTCGTCGGCACGATCCTCGCCGCCATCGGCCTCGTGGTCGGCATCCTCTACGTGGCCGACATCCAGGACGTCCGCGTTCACGAACCGCTCCTCGGGGTCTTCCCGCGCCGACTCGTGGGCGTCCTCGGCGTCGCGTTTCTCACCGCGGCCGTGGTGATGACCGCCTGGGGCCGCGTCGACTGGGCGAGGCCCGTCATAGCGTTCTCGGACATCGTCGTCGCGTTCGTGCCGATGAGCGTCGGCGGCGCGCTCGGCGACATCCTCCCCGGGTCGTGAATCGTCGCGCGACTACCCCGACAGTTCGACGAAATCGATGGACTCGGCGTCCGTATCGAGAATTGCGACGTGGTACGCGTCGTCCGCGCTGGTGAAGGGGAGGCCGCCGGGGTTGAGGTGGACGGTTCCGGCGCGTTCCTCGTGCGTCCGCTCGTGGGTGTGGCCGCGGACGACGAAGTCGTAGTCGCCCGAGGCGACGAGGGCGTCGACGAGCTGTTCGCTCGTCCCGTGGTAGACCGCGACGTCGACGCCGTCGAACGTCAGCGCGGCGCTCTCGCCGTGGTACGTGCCGAACTCGTCGATCGTCTCGGCCAGGGCCCACTCGCCGTCATTGTTGCCGCGGACGGCGTGGAACGCGAAGTCGGCGTCGAACACCGAGGCAGTGAACGGCGCTACGATGTCGCCGCAGTGAACGACGGTGTCGACGCCGCGTTCCTCGAACGTCTCGACTGCGTCCCGAGCCAGATCGAGGTTGTCGTGCGTGTCAGAACAGAGCCCGACGAGCATAGGCGTCGGTTCGGCGGGCGGGCGCTTCAGCGCTTCGGCGATGCCCGGCTCAGAGACTCGGAACGAGCGACCGACGTTCGGATGTCGGGGGCCGCGAAGACCGCCCCGGTATAAGCAGGTTATACGATTAAGCTACAGACCGATGCGGTCACGGCCCCTTCGTTCTCCCGTATGGCAGAACACACTCGTGCCACCGATCGGGACAGCGCGACCGACATCGCGGTCTACCTCCCGGCTGGGATCACCCCGCCGGCCGAGGCCGACCGCCTCACGCGTCTCTGGGAGTGGCTGTTCAGACACCGCGTCGACCCCCCGAAATAGGCCACCGATGTCGGGACACAATCACCCAGACGTCGACCAGTCGGACCGCACCGTGCCCAAGAATCTGCGACAGACGGGCGACGCGGACCTCGATCTGGAGTTCGCGGTCCACCTCCCCAACGAGTACGCCGAAGCGCCCGGCGAGCCCGTCTACGCGACGATCGCGAAGGTCCCGTTCAAGCAGTCGGTCAACCCCAGCGCCCGCGAACAGGCCAAGCTTCACGCCGGGATGACGCCGGAGCGGATACGGACGAATGATCAATGACCGACTCAGTTAAGCCGCCGCGCGGCCACCGCGACGACACGAGCGGCAGGACGCTGTCGGATCTCGTCGCGCCCCACAGGAACGGTCGGGGCCGGATTCGACGCGGTCCGACTCCTCCCTAAACTATGGCCGACGTCAAGGCGGTCGTCCGGGCCGAACACCCCGACATAGTGCTGACGCAGACCGTCGCTCACGACCGGAGCTCGAAAGTCAAGTCGGTGTCGGAGGCGGGGACCGACCCGACGTCGGGGAAGTTCTTCTATCACATCGAGTCGTCCGAATTCGCCCGATTCGAGGCGGGGTTGGAGATGGACCGCACCGTCGGCGCGTTCGAGCGGGTCATCGAAACCAGAGATCGGAAGGCGATCTACAGTTTCGAGTACACCGACGAGGCGAAGATCCTCTCGCCGGTGATCTCGGCCGCGAACGGCGTCATCCTCGATATGAAAAACGAGGGGCGCGCGTGGCTTCTCACGGTGTGGATCCCCGATCGAACGGAGCTGGTCCACCTCTGGGAGTACGCACGACAGCACGGCATCGACATCGAGCTCCTGCGCGTGAACGAGTACGCGAGTCTGGGCCACACCGACGCTGGACTGACCGACAGCCAACGGGACGCGCTCCTCGTCGCACTAGAGACCGGCTACTTCGAGGAACCCCGGGACGCGACGCTGAGCGAGGTCGCCGACGAACTGGAGATCTCCCAGCCCGCGGCGAGCGGCCTCCTCCGGCGCGGCGTGAAGCGACTCATCGTCTCGTCACTGTTGGACGACGGCGACGCGCGGGAGTAATGGCGGGCGGTTCCGAGCTGATCTATTCGGGGCCGACGGTGCGCCGCTCAGGAGCGCTTCAGCGCCTCGACGCCCGCCAGCGGCTGGCCGGTCAGCGCCCGGATGTACGCGCCGCCGGCGATCGAGACGTGATCGAAGTCCGCCTCGCCCAGCCCGTACATCTCGATCGCCCGCGAGGTGTCGCCGCCGCCGACGACCGAGAAGCAGTCGGTCTCGACGATGGCTTCCAGCACCGTGACGGTCCCGACGGAGAACGGCTCCTCCTCGAAGACGCCGAGCGCGCCCTTCACGAAGACGGCCTCGGAATCGCGGACGACGTCGGCGTACGCTTCTGCCGTACTGGTGCCGACGTCGAGATAGGAGACGGTCTTCTCGTCGATGTCGGCGACGACCTCCTCGGCGCGCCTGCCGCCGTCGTCGTACGCCAGATCGGTCGCCAGCGTGATCTGCTCGCGGCGCTCGTCGAGCATCGACTCGACGAGTTCGTGATTGCTCGCCCACTGGGAATCGTAGAGGCCCTGTTCGGGGTCGAGATCGAAGCCGACGGGTGCGCCGTCAGCCCGGAGGAACAGTTCGCCCGCGATGCCGCCGAGGAGGAAGTCGTCGACCGTCCCTCCGAGATTGTTCATCACGTCGATCACGTCGGTCGCTTTGGTGCCGCCGACGACCATCGTCACCCGGCCGTCGAACTCCTTCTCGGCGATGGCGGTGTTGGCCTCGTACTCGGTTTCCATCACGCGGCCGGCGTAGGCGGGGACGACGAGCGGAAATCCGACCACCGAGGCGTGCGAGCGGTGGGCCGCGGAGTACGCGTCGTTCACGTAGGCGTCGAAGTGTGGAGCGAGCGACTGGACGAACGCGGTGTCGGCCTTGGCTTCGGGTACTTCCTCCGGCAGTTCGTCGTCGCACATCCGGGTGTTCTCCAGAAGGAGTATCTCACCCGCATCGAGCGCCTCGATGGCATCGACGGCCGTTTCGCCGTAGATGTCCCCGACGAAGGCGACGTCTCGATCGAGGGAGGAAGCCAGGATTTCGGCGTGCCCGGCGAGGGAGGTGAAGTCGTCGCGGCCGGGGCGTCCCTGGTGGGCGAGAAGGGCGATTCGGTGGCCGGCGTCGGCGAGTTCGCGGACGGTCCGGGCGTGTCGCTCGAAGCGGCGGTTGTCCTGCGGTTCGCCGTCCTCGATCGGAGAGTTCAGATCGAGGCGAACGAGAACGCGCTGGCCGGCGTCGAGGTCGTCGAGTGTGTCGAAGGTGGCTGTGGAAGTGGACATCGGCGTGCGTGTGGGGGGTCGCGTGGGCCTTACTTAGTGGTGATCGAGTCGGGTCGGAGCGGATCGAGTCGGATCAGGTAAGGGCTGGTCAGGTCGGAACTGATCGGGTGCAAATCAGGGCGTGGTCTGTCAGGTCATCCGGGATGGGTTATGGTCTGGCCGGGTCAGGTGGCGTCGGATCCCGCGTCGGTTCAGCCGTATGTGAGGAAGTTGGCGACGTCGAGCATCCGGTTCGAGAAGCCGTACTCGTTGTCGTACCACGTCAGGATCTTGTAGAGACCGCCATCGTTGACCTGATTCGTGGAGTTGAGATCGACCATCGAGGAGAACGGCAGTCCCAAGATGTCCGAGGAGACGACTTCGTCGTCCGTGTAGCCGAGCACGCCCGCGAGCGGGCCGGAGTCGGCAGCGTCGCGGAAGGCCTCGTTGAGTTGCTCGACCGACGGGGTCGCTTCGAGGTCGACAACGAGTTCAGTGATCGACCCGTTCGGCACCGGGACGCGGATCGCCATCCCGTCGAGTTTCCCCGCCAGTTGCGGGAGGATCTGTGTCGTCGCCTTCGCTGCGCCGGTGGAGGTCGGAACGATGTTCTCGGCGGCGCCGCGGCCACGACGCGTCTTCGCCATCGGGCCGTCGACGAGGGTCTGACTCCCGGTGTACGCGTGGACCGTGGTGAGGAGACCGCTCTCGATGCCGAACTCCTCGTCGAGGACCTTTGCGACGGGACTGACCGAGTTCGTGGTACAGGAGGCGTTCGAGACGACGTCCTGGCCCTCGTACTCGTCGTGGTTGACGCCGTAGACCAGTTGTTTCACCGGCTTATTTCCTTTCGGCGGCGCAGAGATGACGACCTTGTCTGCGCCCGCTTCGAGGTGGGCGGCGGCGTCGTCGTACGTGCGGAAGATGCCCGTACACTCGAGTGTGACGTCGACGTTGAGGTCGTCCCAGGGGAGTTCGGTGGGGTTCTGGACGTTGAACAGCGGAACGGCGCTGTCGCCGACGACGAGCGTGTCGCCGTCGCGGCTGATGCCGTCAAGGCGGCCCATCACCGTGTCGTACTTCGCGAGATAGGCCATATCTTCGAAGTCCATTACGTCGTTGATGCCCACCAGTTCGATCCGCGGATCCTCACGGACGGCACGCAGGACGTTGCGGCCGATCCGCCCGAATCCGTTCAGTGCCACGCGTACCGGCGCGTCCACAGCCGCCCCGGCGTTCGTCTCGGATTTTTCACTCATATCCGAGTTTACTCACCTCTGATACTTCAAACCCTATGTCCCGCTGTTGGGGGGTATATCGTCCGAAGTGCCGATAAAGAAGTCCTGAGACACCGACTTTCCGGAGTCGGGTGCGGAGAAGGTTCCGCGAAGACCGAGCAGAATCGATCGATCGCAAAAAGAGACACGCAGTAAGTCGAGTAATTCTCGCACGTTCGTGCAGCCGTCGGTCGGCTGATTCCGCCGCGGGGAGAAGGCTTTTCATCGGAACAGCCATACTAGTGAGCGATGAGAGACGACCGTGACGACCCGTTTGACGACTTTTTCGACGGGATCGAACGGATGATGGACGAAATGACCGGTAGCGATGCCAGCGGATTCGCCTCCGAGACCCACGTCGACATCTACGACGAGGGCGATGAACTCCGACTGGTCGCCGACCTTCCGGGCGTCTCGAAGGACGCCGTCGAACTCCAGTGCGACGGCGAAGTACTCACGATTTCTGCCGGAGGGCCACGCCGCGAGTACGACGAGCGGATCCGTCTCCCGACCCGCGTCGACGAACACAGCGCCAGCGCCTCGTTCAACAACGGGATCCTGCAGGTCACCCTCGACAAGATCGACGAGTCGGCGTCGATCGACCTGGACTGACCCGCAGTCAATCGGCTTCCTCGCTCGTTCGCCTGATGAGGTCCGCCAGTCGGTCCCAGAAGTCCGCGTCGTACTTCGCATCGTCGACGGTGGGACGCGCGTTTGTCTCTGAGACGACTGCACGCCCTCCGGAGACGAGCACGTCGACGCCGAGGTAGTCGATGTCGAGCGCTTCTGCAGTCTCGACGGCCAGCGTTCGGAGCGCTGCCGGCGCGTCGACGCCCGTCGCTTCTGCGCCTCGGTGGACGTTATGCTTCCAGCGCCCCGCTCCGCGCGCGTCGTCCGACAGGCGGCGCTCGACAGCGCCGACAACCGCGCCGTCGAGGACCATTATCCGGTAGTCGCGGGCCTCGGGGAAGTACTCCTGAAGCAGGTACGACTTGTCGCCGGTCGCGCGGTAGTCGTGAACGAGGTTCAGGTAGTCGACGATTCCGAGCAGGGAGTCGAGATCGGTGGCCTTCGCAACACCGATGCCCCGCGTCGTCGAGTTCGGTTTGACGACGAGCGGGAAGCCGATATCTCTCGCCGCCGCGGCGACGGCGTCGTCGTCGACTGGATTCGAGACCACGTGTGTGTCGGGGGTGGGGAGGCCTGCACGGGCGAGTCGGGCAATCACCCCCGCCTTGTTTCGGGACGTGAGGACAGCAGCACGACCGTTGACCCACGGAATACCGTGCCGCCCGTCGACGACGCCGCCGGCCATCAGCCGGCTGGGATAGACGAACCCGACGTCGAAGCGACGCGCGGGTGGTTCAGTCAGGTCGGTCGCACGTTCGTCCGCCTGTAGATATTCGACCGCGATGTCGCGGGCTGCAAGTGGGTCGCGGAGCCGCTCGAACGTCTCCGCGGTCGTCGTCACGGCGAGTGTGAGCATTGGCTACCGGAAGGGACTGGCGGCGCAAAAAGCGTGGGTGTCGGGCCGTCGCTGCGGACGCTTACGAGACGAGCAGCTTCTCGCCCTTCTCGACCTCGATGCGGCACGGCGGCGACATCTTGTTATAGGCGCGGCGCAGCGCGTCCTTCGCGACGTCGGCGTCCTCGGGGTCGCAGTAGATCGTGAACACGCGCTCGTTCGCCTGAACCCGCGCGGCGGTGCCGACAGGCTTGCCGAACGCCTGTCGCATTCCGTCGGAGACGCGGTCCGCACCCGCCCCGGTGGCCTGCTTGTTCTCGCGCAGGATCTGGTGGGGGAACTTCCGAAGGACCATCTTGTAGTTCTCCTGACCGACCTGCTTGAGCATCACGCGGTTCGCCGACAGCCGCGCCGACTCAAGCGAACCGTGGCGGACCTGACACTCCTCTTCGAGGCTAAGGCTGATCTGGATCGGGTAGTCCTGGGGACCGGTCTGGAGATTCCCCATATTGTGCTGTGCGATCTTCGACCCAGGGATTCCCGTGATGTACTCCCGTCGCGTGTAGGACGGTTTCGACAGTTCCCGGTACATTGAGGCGGGTTTGTCGGACATAGTTACTTGTGAAACAGAACGCCCATACGACCTAAAAGCGCTTCGAACTGTCCGCCGACTTACCCCGGTTCAGCGTCGTCGTCGGGGGACGCTCCGGAAGCATCCGCCGTGTCCTCGTCGCCGACGGGTTCGAGCGCGACGAATTCGAGTCCCCGTTCGTCGAGCATCGCCGCCGTTCGATCTGTCACGGACGGCGCGACGAGAATGCCGCGGACGCCCGTCTCGGGGAACTCTTCATCGACGGCGGCGACGTACCGGGTGAGTTGGCTCGCCGCCGACGGCCCGACGCGGCGGCGCTTCAACTCGACGACGACCGGCCGCTCCTCGGCGTCCGAGCCGAACAGGTCCACCGGGCCGGCAGCAGTCTCGCGCTCGGCCGCCGTCGGCTCGAACCCGACTTCCACGAGACTCGGGTCGTCGAGGATTCGCTGTCGGAGATCCTCCTCGCTCCCGGTCAGCGCCAGATCGCTCCGGTCTGTCACCTCGTAGGCCGATACCTGCTCGATCCGTTCAAAGGCGACATCGAGGCGCTCTTCAGGCGACGTGCGCTCGCTTCGGATCCGGAGCCGACCCTCGCGGACGCTGGCTCGATGGGTACAGCCCGGCGGCTGCCAGTTCACCGGCTCGCGCTGTTCGTCAGTGTGTACGAGAATCGTCCCGTCGGGTTTGCAGACGACGAGTCGGTCGCCCGGGCCGAGGCTCGACGACGCGCGCCCGTCGTACTCGACGCGGCACCGGCCGAAGACCGTCACCATCCGACCGTCGCCGAACGCAGACTCCAGCAGGGCGAGCGCGTCGCGGTGCGCCGGGCGGTGGAGCGTCATCACCGACATCTGTCGCTCGTTCCCGTTCGGCGGATAAAAACGACGCGCCCGTCGGGTGGGTCGCTCATCGGTCTCGATCGCTTCCGCGCCGGAGTGCGCTGGTGACACGTCGCCACGCGACACCGAGGCCCGCCCCGGCCGCATTCACCACAGCGTCGCCGACGCTAGCGGTCCGAGCCGGGATCGTAGCCTGCATCGCCTCGATGGCGAGTCCGACGCCCGAGGCGACGACGAGGGCGAACAGGGCGGTCCGTGCGTCGTCGCTCCCGGCAGCGCGCGCAGTGAGCCACGCGAGGACGGCGTACGCACCGAAATGGAGCCACACAGTGACGTCGATCCCGAGACCACCGAGACCGAGTGGCAGTCCGACGCCGAACAGCGACTCGGTTCCGGAGCCGCTCACTCCCGACGGGTTGATGCCGGACGCAACGACGATGGCACCGATCCAGCCGCCGACGAGGAGCCACGCGGCGTCGACGGGCACTGTCGGGCGAAAATCCATCTGCCGGGCCGTCAGGGTCGCAGTTCGCTCACCATACCGTCGAGCATCGCCGCGCCCGATTTGAGCAACGACGGTTTGGTGAGGGCATCGACTTCGGCACTGGTGAGTTTGAAATCGAAGATCTCGATGTTCTGTTCGAGATGCGCCGGGTCGGCGGATTTGGGGATGACCACGACGTTACGGTGCTGGGTCGCCCAGCGAAGAACGACCTGTGCCCGCGTCCGGTCGTACTCCTCGGCGATCCGCTGGACGTCAGCGTCGTCGAAGACGGTCCCGCGGGCCAGGGGGCTGTAGCCCGTGAGGAGCATTCCCTCCTCCTGACAGTGGCCGAGCATTCTGCGCTGCGGCTTGTACGGGTGAAACTGGACCTGGTTCGTCAACACGTCAGTCTCGGCGGCGTCACGCGCCCGTTCGAGAAGAATCTGCGGGGAGTTGCTGACGCCGATGTTCGCGACGCGGCCCTCCTCGACGAGGCGGTCCATCGCGTCCATCGTGTCTCCAATCGAGACAAGCGGGTTCGGCCAGTGCAGGAGCAGAAGGTCGATAGAGTCGGTTCCGAGTCGGTCGAGACTCGTCTCGGTGGAGTCGAGAACGTCGTCGTATCGGGCGTTCCCCGGCCTCACTTTCGTCGTCACGAACAGTTCCTCGCGGTCCACGTCGGCGTCCTCAATGGCGCGACCGACTTCGGTCTCGTTCTCGTACAACTGGGCGGTGTCGATGTGGCGGTAGCCCAGGTCCAGCGCGGTCGAGACCGCTTCGTAACACGCCTCACCGGTGAGTTGCCACGTGCCGAGCCCGACCTTCGGTACGCGGGCCCCGTACGCTTCGGCGTACTCCATCTCTGTCATACGCCATCTTGCGTCGCCGGCGACGAGAACGTGTCGGCGGAGAAGTCGGTTGTGACACCACTTCACGGCGGCCCCACGCCGTCGCTACAGTTCGTAGAGGTCGCCGAACTTCGTCTCGACGTAGTCGACGAAGTACTCCGCCGTGTACGCCTCACCTGTCGCTTCGCGGATCAGTTCAGGCGTTGTGTACCGCTGGCCGTGCTGATAGACCTGTTCGGTGAGCCAGTCGTGCAGTGGGTCGAAGTCGCCCTCGCGGATCTGTCCCTCCAGACCGTCGATCCCCGACTCGGCGTGGGCGTAAAGTTGCGCCGCGAGAACGCTCCCCAGCGAGTACGTCGGGAAGTACCCGAAGTAGCCGTGGCTCCAGTGGATGTCCTGGAGGCAGCCTTCCGCGTCGTTCTCGGGGCGCACGCCGAGATACGACTCCATCTTGTCGTTCCAGACTCGGGGCACGTCCTCGACTTCGAGGTCGCCGCGAATCAGGTCGCGTTCGATCTCGAACCGGAGGATAATGTGCATATGATAGGTCAGTTCGTCGGCTTCGACGCGGATGCGGTTGTCCGGGTAAATCTGGTTTGCAGCCTCGAATCCGGCGCGGGCGTCGCCGTCGAGGCCGAGATGCTCCTGGATGTGCGGCCAGATCAGGTCCCAGAAGGCTCGCGACCGACCGACGTGGTTCTCCCAGAGCCGCGACTGGGACTCGTGGACCGCCAGATCACGGTCCTGACCGAGCGGCGTTCCGTAGTCTTCCTGGGGCAGTCCGAGGTTGTACGTCGCGTGGCCGAACTCGTGGATCGTCGAACTCAACGCGTCCAGCGGGTCAGACTCGTCGAACCGGGTCGTGATCCGGCAGTCGAACTGCGTCCCGAGCGTGAAGGGGTGCGAAGACGTGTCGAGTCGGCCGCGGTCCCAGTCGTAGCCGAGCGAATCGAGAACAGCCCGATTCAGTTCCGCCTGTGCGGCCTCGTCGTACGTCGCGTCGAAGGGTTGTGCGAGGTCGACGTCGCTGGCTTCGACATCTTCGATCAAGGGGACCAGTTCGTCGCGGAGGCGTTCGAGGATCCGCTCGGTCGTGTCGATGCCGAGGTACGGCTCGTACTCCTCGAAGAGCACCTCGTAGGGGTCGCGGTCGGGGTCGATCTGTCTGGCGTACTCACGCTTGAGGTCGACCAGCCGTTCGAGCGTCGGCGCGAAGGCGTCGAAGTCGCTGTCGGCCTTGGCGTCCTCCCAGACGGCCAGAGCGTCCGACGTTGTCTCCGAGATTTCTTCGACGAGATCGTTCGAGACCCGCACAGCGCGCTGTTGCTTGCGTCGGATCTCGCGAACGACGGCTTCCTGTTCCGGATCGAGGTCGTCGTCCTCGACGTCGTCGAGGTACGCCGCGAGCGCGTCGTCGGTGAGCAGTTCGTGTTCGAGCGACGACAGCGTGGACTGCTGCTTCGAGCGTGCCGGCTGTCCGCCGGACGGCATCATCACCTGCTGGTCCCACGACAGCAGTTCCTCGACGTTTCCGACGTTCGTCAACCGATTGACGTGGCCGAGAAATTCGTCGTAGGTGTCGATCGTACTCATACGGTGTGCAGTTGAGCCTCGAACTACTATACCGTTCGTATTCCCCCAACAGCTGTCGGTCCTGACGACGCTCGTGTCTCGCGATTCGGCTGGTCACACTGTTTATATCGATGGGCCAAGAACGAAGCGACAGACAGTATCGAGGCCACCGGCTCGAAGTGCGTCGACGACGCGGTCGGTGGGACCGGGCACAGCGGTGAATTCAGAGATATGAGAGGACACCACTGGACACTGGGGAGCGGGAGACAGTGGGCGCTCCGTTCGTCGGTGGGGGTGCCGCGATGAAAGACGAACTGGACCACAGCGTCGATCAGACGGACAGAATGGTGGCGAGCGACGACGACGTACAGACCGTCGCACTCGAGGATTCGACCGTTCAAGAGTCGCTCACCGAGACCCGTCGCATCATCAACCGGCAACTCGACATCGCGGAGAACATCAACGACGAGTCGTTCAAGATGATCCGGTTGAACCTCGTCTTCCTCGGCGGGGTCGCGACGGTCATCTTCTCCGCACAGGAGTTGTTCGTCAGTGCGGTGCTGTTCGTCTCTGTGGGGATGGGGTTCATTTCGGTCTCACTACTCCTGTCGTCGTACACCTATGGTAGTATGGCGCTCTACGGTGGGTTCGGGGACTCCCCGGCACTCGACTTCGAGAAGCTCTCGGGAGTCGATATGATGAGCAGTTACCAGACTGTCCTCGGAGAGCACGGCCGAATCCGCCGGGAACTTCCGTCTTCAGACCAGTTCCGCGCCATTCTCCTCTCGGACCACGAGAAGGGCGTCCTCCACAACAACGTCGAGATCAAGTCGTGCTGGTCGATCCTCCGTCACGGGTCGGTTCTCCTCTACATCGGCATCATCGTCATCGCGCTCGGTGTCGGGAACGAGTTCGTCGATCTCTCGGGGGCCTGGAAAGCCGTTCTGCGCGGCGTCGGCGGCCTCATCATCGTCGTCGGGATCACGTCGACGCTCAAGTCGTTCTCCGTTGTCAGTGCACATATGAATCGCTTGCGGGACGAAGAGCGGTTCGACTACGATTACTACGGTCACGACTTCTTCCAGGACGCGCCGCTGTTCCTCGCGAAGTACTACCTCATCCTGTACAACTGGCTGTTCTCTAGACCTGACGACGAGAACGAAGACGAGAGCGAGGAGTGACGACGACGCCCGCGAGTGACGGCCACCGAAACGACTCTCACTCCGGGCGCGCGATCAGACAGATGCTCCGGGTGTCGATCGAGTAGTCCGAACCGCGAAGGTCACCATAGAGGCGCTCGACATCCAACCCGCGGCGTTCGAGAACGCGCCTGATCTCGGTCGCGGTATAAAGGCGGAGGAAATACTGGAAATCGACCCGTTCGCCGTCCCGCCAGAGGAATCGATCAGTGATCTGTCGGCCGGTCTCAGGGTCGAACGCCAGTTCGTCGGCAACGACGAGATCGTCGCTCACGTACACGCGACTCCCGGGAAGGTTCCGAACGACGAAGTCGCGGTCGACGATCTCCATCAACACCCGCCCGTCGCCGTTCACTACGCGTGCGATCTCGGCGATCACCTGCTCGTTTTCGTCGTCGGCGAAGTAGCCGAAACTGTTGAAGATGTTGTAAACGGCGTCGAACCGATCAGCCTCGTACGGCAGCCGTCGCATATCACCCTGCACGTACGCCGGGCCGGCGGGTGTGGCCGTCTCGTCGCGGGCGACCTCCAAGAGCCCGCGAGACGCGTCCAGCCCGTGGATGTCGTACCCGGCTTTGTCCAGGACGTTCGCGACGCGGCCGTGCCCACACGCGAGGTCAAGGATATGATCGTCCTCCGAGAGGTCGAGGAGATCCGCAATGTGCTCCGCGTCGGCTGCAGAGTTACTCAACGCTCCGTTCTCGGAGGCGCTCAGTTCGTAAACGCCGTCCTCGTACAGCGGGAGGTAGTTGTCGGGGTCGAAGGTCTGCTCGAAATCGAACGTCGGAGAGTCCTCGTCAGCAGTCATCCGTAGTGAGGCGAGTCGGATCCATCACTCAGTCCCCTTCGTCGGTGATGCGGTTCAGGTGGTCTTCGGACGTGACCGCCTCCAGAAGCGATTCGTTCGCCGGCGGTTTCGACCCGACGGGCGGAACGTACAGCGAGTCCAGCGTGGTGACGGTGTCGGCCACCGATGCGATCGAGCCCAGTTCGACGCGCCGGAGGTTCGGTTCGCCGAACGGCTGCGTCGCCGAGCGGGCGAATACGACCTCGTGGTCCGGGCCGTAGTAGCCTTCGAGATGCGTTCTGAGCCGTTCGAATCGCTCCAGGTCGCTCTCCTTCGAGGTCTGCAGTCGGGTCTCGACGACGCCGACCTGATAGAGCAGTAACGGCACGTGTTCGTCGATTTCGTACTCGTGGATGAGGAGGTTGGTGGCCTCGTGGAGTTGGAGTCCGTCGAGCGGGTCGATGCCGAGGTCGACGAGGAGCGTCCCGAGTGACGAGACGCCGGGAATCGTCTCGATGGTCATCTCGCGTTCCGCCGCTTTCTGTGCCAGCAGCGACCCGGCACTCGACCCGACGGAGGGGTGGCCGTAGACTGCGAGCGCGATGGGAGCGTCGCTCCCGGCGGCCGCTTCGACGACCGTGTCAGCGATTCGGTCGTAGATCTCGATCCGCGCTTCGCCCTCCCGATAGAGCGTTTCCACCGAGTGCACGTCGCCGTCGAGTTGGTCGCGAAAGTATTCGATGACAAGATCGCTCGGATTCTGGACGTACACGGCTGTAGAGTGCTCCAGCGCCGTCCACGCCTCCCGCGTGAGTTGCTGCGTACCGACCATACCCGTTCCGACACGATACACGTCGGTGGCGTCTACGCCCATCTCTTCCACTCCTTCGACAAGCCCATCACTGATCCGTTCCGGAGGCCGAGTAATAAATCTCGCGTCGGCGAGGGTGGGGAGCCACGGTCCGGATTCCCCGAGGTACGACCGGCAGCAGGGGACACGACCCCGCAGTGAGTGGGTTTTCTTCGAGCGGCAACGATCCAGAACCGTCGGAGGATTATGTGGGTCAGGCCAGTCTTCCGGAAACCTTTAAGTAGTGCGGCTCGCCACCAATTAGTATGTCTGGACTGACAGAACTGATGCGCCGAGTCGTCCGCGACGATCAACTGCGTGTCGAACTCGAAGCCGACGCCGAGTCCGTGTTCGACGAGTACGGCCTGAGCGAGGAGGAACGCGAAGCCGTTCGAAGCGGTGACGACGAGCGACTCAGTTCGCTCCTCGACGCCGACGCCG